>DASVCG010000483.1:0-2144 GCA_036381755.1 Phycisphaeraceae bacterium
ACTTGGGGCTACCATGCGTCGCGGTGATTTTCGAGCGGATGCCGCCGCGGCCTTTCCAGTTCGTTTCCAGCACGAGCCAGCGCGGCTTCATCGCGGCGACCAGGTCGTCGGCGATGCGGTTCGTCACCGCCTCGTAAAAAATCCCCTCGTTGCGGAAGCTTTGCAGGTAGAGCTTGAGGCTCTTGAGCTCGACGCACCGCTGATCGGGCGCGAAGCGGACGGTCACCGTGCCAAAGTCCGGGTGGCCCGTCTTGGGGCAGACGCTGGTGAACTCCTCCGCCACGTGCTCGATGACGTAGTCGCGCCCGGGCTGGGGGTTATCAAAGCATTCGAGGATCGATCGGTCAGGCATAAGCTCATGATGATAGCAGCCGCGGCCAAATCAGGAGATGGGGATTGGTGATGGGGGGGCCGGCTCCTGGCCCCAGCCGCGCCTGTTGGGGACGGGCTATTAAGCCCCCAGTCCTCAAATCTTTTGCTATTCTGTTGCGTCATGGCTGAGTCATCCAGGCGCATCACGCAGGAGCAGGTTCGCCACGTCGCGCGTCTGAGCCGCTTGCACTTGAGCGACGCGGAGGTGAGCCAGTTCACCGCGCAGCTCGAGCGGGTGCTGGACTACATCGCCCAGCTTAACGAGCTGGATGTGGCAAACGTGGAACCGATGGCCCACGCGCTGGACCTGACCAACGTGCTGCGCGAGGATGTGGAGCAGCCGGGCTTGACGGTGGAAGCGGCGCTGGCCAACGCGCCGGACCAGGCCCCGCCGTTTTTCAAGGTGCCCAAGGTGCTCGGCGAGGGGTCTGGCGCGTAGGCAGGGGGGCAGCGGCTGACCTGGTTCGCCCCGCTTAGGGCCGCGGCGTCCTCCGGCTTGGCGTGCGGGTTGGGGTTGAATGGACTTTGGCGGGGATGACCAGCGGCTGGCCGGATTGGGCCTTTTCAGAGCGTCGCTCATATCATCCTCGATAGGTCCGCAGTCAAGTGCCGCCCAAGCCTTAGAAGGACCGACATGGCCGAGCAAGCGGACGAAGACAAACAGGCTGAATATGAACGTCGCGCTCCAGGCTGGGTTTTTCGGTGTAAGCGATGCGGATTCACGGAGCCGTTTGGCAAGTACGGTATTCGGCTTGGTGCGTTTTCATGGAGAAAATGCACCATCCGTCGATGTTCACGTTGTGGGCGAATATGCTGCCACGCCGTTGAGAAACGCCAGGCAGAATAAGTAAACTGAGCGTCGCTCATGTGCCGATCGTCAAGGCCGCGAAGTTGGCTCTTTCATTGTCTTGACGCAGGCGGCGATGGGCTGCTTGACCAGCGTGTTCGAGCCGGTGTTTCCCGCGTCATTGCGGGTTGGAGTGGATCGGAAGCGGGAGCTTGAAGAGACGGATGGACCCGACGCAAGCCACGCTGGTGCAGTTGCGCGACGCGATCGCAGCGGGGCGGCTTTCCGCCGCTGAGGCCACGCGCGCCTACTTGGACCGCATCGAGCGGCTCAATCCCACGATCAACGCCTATCACGAGGTGTACGCCCAGCGGGCGATGGAGCGGGCCCAGCAGGTGGACGCGGGGCGGATCCGCGGGCCGCTGGCGGGCGTGCCGGTGGCCATCAAGGACCTGATGTGCACCGACTACGGCCACACCACCTGCTCGTCGCGCATGCTCGAGCGCTACCGCTCGCCCTTCACCGCCACCGCGGTTCAGCGGCTGGAGGACGCCGGCGCGATTGTGCTGGGCAAGACCAACATGGACGAGTTCGCGATGGGCTCGTCCAACGAGCACTGCGCCTTTGGTCTGGTGCGCAATCCGTGGGATCTGAACCGCTCGCCGGGCGGTTCCTCGGGCGGGTCGGCGGCGGTGACGGCAGCGGGCCTGGCTGCTGCGGCCCTGGGCAGCGACACCGGCGGGTCGATCCGCCAGCCCGCGGCGCTGTGCGGCGTCGTCGGCCTCAAGCCCACCTACGGCAGAGTGTCACGCTGGGGGCTGGTCGCGTTCGCCTCCAGCCTCGACCAGATCGGCCCCATCACCCGCACCGTCGCCGACGCGGCCCTCTTGCTT
The DNA here is from genome assembly GCA_036381755.1 of Phycisphaeraceae bacterium. Lineage (GTDB taxonomy): Bacteria > Planctomycetota > Phycisphaerae > Phycisphaerales > Phycisphaeraceae > DASVCG01. The sequence goes on from DASVCG010000483.1 coordinate 2,053, forward strand.
AGCGTCATCGCCGGGCACGACCCGCTGGACTCCACCAGCGTCAACCTGCCCGCGCCTGCGGATTTGGTTCAGCTCGACCCGCCGCCCAAGCC
>DASVCG010000484.1:0-4072 GCA_036381755.1 Phycisphaeraceae bacterium
CTTGCCGTCAGGAAATCTCCCCTCCGGCGGAGCCGACCGGCCCAATCGGCCCGCGTCTCGAGATTCATCATGGATAGACGCCCCCGGCCACGCGGGCGTTTCCCGGTTCGCGCTGGCAGGCAGCGTCTCTACATTGGCCGTATCAGCCAATCGCTTTTGGAGGGGTTTCTCAGCATGGTTCGAATCTGGGTTGCAGCCTGGTGCGCGGTGCTCTTATCGCTGCCCCCCCTATCGGCGCAGGCGGCAAGCGTCGCCAACTGGATGCACGAGATCGGTTACGGGCTGCTCATCGACGAATACGGCCCGAGCCTCAAGACCGGAGCGGGCCTGCACGTCACCCTCGTGGAGTCCCTCAGCGGCGGCCACTACATGCCGGCGATCTATCAATCCGACGGCACCACGCTCACCAGCCAGTTTGCCGGTAAAACATTCACCAACCGCAGCACGTTCACCGGCGGCTACTCTTCGCACGCCACCACCGTCGCCGCCTATTTTTTTGGCAACCACGCCGCCGGCACGTTCTCGCAGCGATCGCTGGCGCCGGGCATCAGCAACATCGACATCTACAACGCGGTTTCATGGCTTGAAAGCGGCTATCTTCGTGCTGACAGTTCTGCGCCGCCGGCTGTGTCGCCGAATTTGAGCCGTGTCTATTCGCATGCCTACCTCGCCTCGACCAGCGCCAACTACGTCCGCCGCGTCGACTACCTCACGCATACCGATGATGCGCTGCACGTCGTTGCCTCCACGGGCGGATCGGGAGAAGTCACCGGCTTAGGCGTCGCGTTCAACGCCATCGCGGTGGGCCGGTTTGACGGCGGCAACGCGCCGAACGGCACGGCTTCCGTCTTCGCGTACCCTGCCGGCCGGCATAAGCCCGACCTGGTCGTCACCCACGGCACGAGCGATTCGATCGGCATCACCGCGGGCGCTGCGGCGCTGCTCATCGATCTGGCGTCCGATCCGGCCCTCTCCAATGGGGCCTACACGCTCCAGCGAACCGGGCAGCCCCTTCAGCACAGCCAGTCGTCCGAGGTGATCAAGGCGGCGCTGATGGCCGGCGCGATGCGCCACGTCACCGATGTCCCCTGGACCGGCCACGCCATCACCACCTACCGCGACACCGCAGCGCACAGCACCGCCAACGGCCTGGACACGCGCTACGGCGCGGGGCGGATGAACATCCGCAACAGCTACAAGATCATCGAGGGTGGCGAGCAGGATAGTGCTGAGGACGACGCGGACGCTGGAAGCACCGCTGGCCACATCGCAGCGGAGGGTTTCGATTACGACGCGTCCTTCGGCGGGGCTAGCGCCAGCAACGCCGCCGCCTCTTACCGCTTCGCGACCCTTGCTGAGGGCGGAATGCTCACCGCTACCCTCGCCTGGAACGTCGGCATCGATTACGACGAGGAAGGCATCTTCGACCTGACCGCCACGCCCATCTTCCATGCCATGGAACTGGTGCTCTACGACATCACCACCGGCCAGCAAACGCTTGTCGCATCCTCCTCCTCAGCGATCGACAACACGCAGTCGCTGTGGCTCGATCTGATCGGCGGTCGGGAGTACCTGCTCCAGGTCAGGCCGCTGGCGGGGCAGGACCCCTTTGAGTGGGATTACGGCCTGGCGTGGCGGATCGACGGCTGGGCGCCCGCAGCGGTTCCCGAACCCGTCTCGCTGATGCTGCTGGGAGGCGGCATGATCTGTCTGACCAGTCGCTACGCGCGCCCCACCCGCTGACCAGCGTGGCCGGCACGCTGACTTGCCCAACCGGCCATCCATCAAACGGCAACGGCTGCGCTCACGCTCCCTGAACGCCCTCCAGCGGAGGGGTGCCCGAGATCCATGTCTATCCATGACCGAGGCCGGTGCGGGGAGCCAAGGACGCCCCACTGATCGTGAAAGGCTCAAAAATGCCGACGGCTGGACTCGAACCAGCAACCCAGGGCTTATGAATCCCTTGCTCTGCCAATTGAGCTACGTCGGCCTCATCACCCCCCGGAAGTCCCGGCCCCCGGAAGCAAACCGCGGAAGCCGCCCTCGAAAATACCCCCTGATTCTCCTGCAAGGGGCCTTCCCGGCTCGTTCCGGGCTCGGCTGAGACCCGCCATTGTAGGCTGGCGGGCGTCGGCTTCAAGCCTGCGGCTGACGTGGCCCCCAGCAGGCCGCTGCGGGCCGTCTTGCGGGGCGGTGAGGGGCTTGACTTGCCGCTGGCATTCACGTTTTGAGCCGGCTTTGGCCGATACCTGTTCCGGTGCCCCATGCCAACGGCTGCCAACCCGCGGGGCTGACGGATCCAGGCGAATCGTGTGTCCTTTTATCAACCGTGACGATCCCCGTTGCAGCCGCCACCTGAGCCTGAGCCAGTTGGACCAGGCTTTTAACGTCTGCCTCAATAGTTATCGGGACTGCCCGACCTACGCCCGCCTGCTTCTGGAGCGGCAGCAACGTGACAGGCTCGGCCTCCGCATCTTCCTCACCGTCGAGGGACGCTCGCCGCTCCCCGCCGCCTCCCAGGCCGATGCGGTCAGCGTTTGAAGAGGCGGCGCAGCAGTTCCTGAGCTATTGCAGGGTCGAGTGCGGCTTTACCCCCGCGACCCTCCAGGCCTACGCCGCGGACCTGCGCGACCTGTGGGTGTGGATGGTCGAGCAGGGCTGCCGATCCTGGGCCGACCTGACCTTCCCGCGCATCAGCGACCACCTGCGTTATCTGGAGCGCAAAGGGCTGGAGGCCAGCTCCATCGCCCGCCACGTGGCCACCATCCGCGTCTTTGGGCGGTTTCTCGAATCCACCGGGCATCTGCCGGCCAATCCCGCCCAGCAGCTAAGCCTGCCCGCGGTGTGGCAGCGCCTCCCCAGCGTGCTGGGGCGCGAGCAGATCGAGCGCTTGTTAGCGGCGCCCGACCCCGACGACCCCCTGCACCTGCGCGACGTGGCGATGATGGAGATGCTCTACGCTGCAGGGCTGCGCGCCAGCGAACTGGCCAACCTCGATCTGGCCTGCCTGCACGCGCCGCTGGGCGTGGTGCGCGTTTTTGGCAAAGGCGGCAAGGAACGCATCGTGCCGGTGGGCAAGCCCGCCCTGGCAGCGGTGCATCGCTACCTGGATGAGCTTCGGCCGAGCCTCCTGCGGCCTGACCGCCCCACTGATCGATTGTTCCTGTCGCGCTCCGGCCTGCCCATCACCCGCGTGGTGGTCTGGCAGATCATCAAGCGGCAGGCCAAGCGAGCGGGGCTGATCGGCGTCTACCCCCACCTGCTCCGCCACTCCTTCGCCACGCACCTGCTCGCCGGCGGGGCGGACCTGCGCGTCGTCCAGGAACTTTTGGGCCACAGCAACATCCGCACCACCCAGATTTACACCCACGTCGACCGCAGCCGGCTCAAGGAAGTCATCGCCCGGTTTCACCCCCGCCCATGATCGCCGGGGGCCGCTGCCCGGAACCGCCCGGCAGACGGCCCAACCCCGGCGACTCAAGATGCTGTGACAAGCCCCCTTTCAAGCCCCCCTGCGGATCGTGCCCGTTTAGGGTGATTCCAGCGCCCCCCAGCGGAGGCCCGTCTTCCCCTCCCCTTGCCCGCTGGCTGGGTATGCCTCCGACGGTTCCGCGTTGGCTGGATTGAACCATTTTCCCCGCCGATGGGTATAATTAAAGGCTGCGGGCAGCAAGCCCGCCTGTTCTTTGCCAATCGGGGCCGACTGGTATCGACCGGACAGGACCGGTTGACGGTGGCACGTCGAGGCGCACGCTGGCCTCGTAAAAAAGCGTGCAAACCACAAATGCCAACGATGATATCGCTGGCCGGATCGGCTTCGAGCCGGTCCGCATGGCTGCCTAAACCGCGGCCGCGTCGCCAAGTTGCTTGCCTGTGGCGGCTTGACGGCGAATGACCAGCAGGCTCGTCTGAGGGTGACGCCTGGGCGCCCAAGGATTAAACCTCACTCAGGCTGGATCGGACGCAGGCTGTCGGCGGCCGTCGCCCGATCAAGATCAAAACACCGGCTAAGCGTGTAGAGGCCGTCAACCTGCTGCCACGGCACGGGGGTTCGATTCCCCCCGGCTCCATT
>DASVCG010000485.1:0-3271 GCA_036381755.1 Phycisphaeraceae bacterium
ACCAGACCGACCTGACCGAGGCGCAGATCCTCCAGCAGTGCAAGATGTACATCGCCGCGGTGCGACTGGCCGACGACTTCGGCTGCGCGACGATCGGCATCCAATACCAGCAGGGCCTCAAGGACCTGCTGCCCGCCAGCGACCTGGTCGAGGGCACGCTCAACAACACCGACCGCCCGCCCGTGCGCAGCCGCGACGGCCGACGCGTCCTCTATGCGCGCCAGCCGCTGCCGCACTTCAACGAAGTGGACGAATGCGCGGGGCTCGACGGCCTGATGACCTACCGCGCCCACCAGGCGCTCAATCAGCCGGTGGAGAACACGCTGCACGACCTGCGCTGGGGCGACCACGACGCCTCCGGAACGGTCGAGGATTACGTGTGGGTGTTCGAGATCTCAGGCAGCGCGCCCCCCGCGCACCACATCAACGGCTGGAAAGGCTCCGAAGGATTCCGCCAGCCGCCGATGTACTTCCCCAACGGCGGCTCGACGCTGCGCGGCATCGCCAGGCCCGGCGAGATCGTCTGGAGCCGCGTCTACATCGAAGGCGGCAGGCTCAAGATGGACCTGGGCCGCGCGGGCGTCGTGGAGCTGCCCCGCCAGGAGACCGAGCGCCGCTGGCAGTTGACCACCTGGCAGTGGCCGATCATGCACGCGGTGACCTACGGCGTGACGCGCGACCAGATGATGGCCCGCCACAAGAGCAACCACATCCAGTGCGCCTACGCCCATAGCGCCAAAGAGGCCGACGAAGCCCTCCTGACCAAGGCCGCCATGGCCCAGGCGCTGGGCATGGACGTGGCCATCTGCGGCACGCGCAAAGGCGGACGCCCCTGGTGAGCCGCCCGCTTGTGTCGGCCTAAGAGCGGCTGCGCACGACAGCGGACCGCCTGCCCCCTGACCGCGCCGGCCGATGCCGCGACGCGCCGCGGGCAACATGCGCCCGGGGTCCGCGCCTGGCGGGCAGCGTGCAGAATCGCTGCGCGGTTTCACCACGCCCAGCCGGTCAGGCCAGACAAGCTACAAGCCGCGGCTTTTTGCCTTCGCTCACCGCGCCGCCTGGAGGCGCTTGTCCAGGTCGTCAAGCTCCTGCGCCAGCCGCTGGGGCAGCTTGTCGCCGAACCGCGCGTAATGCTCGCGGATCGAGGCGATCTCCTGCTTCCAGCCCTCGACATCGATGCTGAGCAGTTGCTGCATGTCCTGGGCGGGGATGCTCAGGCCGCTGGTGTCGATCGCGTCGGGCGTGGGCAGGTGGCCGATGGGGGTTTCGACATAAGCGCCCTGGCCGTCGCAGCGGTCGAAGATCCACGCCAGGACGCGCGCGTTCTCGCCGAAGCCCGGCCAGATGAACTTGCCCTGCTCGTTCTTGCGGAACCAGTTGACGTAGAAGATGCGGGGCATCTTGCCGAAGCTGCTGCCGTCCGCCCCGCCGCGCTGCCCCATGTTCAGCCAGTGCTGCCAGTAGTCCGCCATGTGGTAGCCGCAGAAGGGGAGCATGGCCATGGGGTCGCGTCGGACCTCGCCGACCTTGCCCGCCGCCGCAGCGGTCTTTTCGCTGCTCATGACGCTGGCCAGGAACGTGCCGTGAACCCAGCTTCGCGCCTCGTTGACGAGGGGGACGACCGTCGCCCGCCTCCCGCCGACGAGGATGGCGCTGATGGGCACGCCCTGGGGGTCCTCCCACTCCGGCGCGATGACGGGGCACTGCCGGGCCGGCGCGGTGAAGCGCGCGTTGGGGTGCGCCGCCTTGGTGGAGGAGGCCGGCGTCCAGTCCTTGCCGTGCCAGTCGATCAAATGCGCCGGCGGGGTGTCCGTCATATCCTCCCACCACACGTCGCCCTCATCCGTCAGCGCGCAGTTGGTGAAGATGCAGTTGGCCTTGAGGGTGTCCATCGCGTTGGGGTTGGACGCGTAGCTCGTGCCCGGCGCCACGCCGAAGAACCCGGCCTCAGGATTGATGGCGTAAAGCCGGCCGTCGGGCCCGAACTTCATCCACGCGATGTCGTCGCCGATCGTCTCAACCTTCCAGCCCGGCAAGGTGGGGTTCATCATCGCCAGGTTGGTCTTGCCGCAGGCCGAGGGGAAAGCCCCCGCGATGTACTTGCTCTGGCCCTGGGGGTTGGTGAGCTTCAGGATGAGCATGTGCTCCGCCAGCCAGCCCTCCTCGCGGGCCATGGCCGACGCGATGCGCAGAGCAAAGCACTTCTTGCCCAAGAGGGCGTTGCCGCCGTAGCCCGACCCGTAGCTCCAGATCTCGCGCGTTTCGGGGAAGTGCGTGATGTACTTGTTGTCGGCGTTGCAGGGCCAGGGCACATCAGGCCGCCGCGTGCCGTCGGGCAGGATCAACGGGTAGCCCACGCTGTGCAGGCAGGGCACGAACGACCCCTCCGCCCCCAGAACTTCGAGCACCTTCGAACCCACGCGGGTCATGATGTGCATACTGGCCACGACGTAGGGCGAGTCGGTCACCTGCACGCCGATGTGGGCGATGGGCGAGCCCACGGGCCCCATGGAGAAGGGGATGACGTACATCGTCCGCCCCCGCATCGAGCCCTTGAAGAGCCCGCGCAGCGTACGCTTCATGTCCTCCGGGTCGTGCCAGTTGTTGGTGGGGCCCGCGTCCTCGCGTCGGCGAGAGCAGATGAAGGTGCGGTCCTCGACGCGGGCGACGTCAGCCGGATCGGACCAGACCAGGATGCTGTTGGGCCGCTTCTGGGGGTTGAGCCGCCGCGCGGTCCCGCTCTGGACCATCCGCTCGACCATCTGCTCATATTCGCGCTGCGACCCGTCGCACCAGTAAACCTGGTCGGGCTGACACAACTGAGCCGCGTCTTCCACCCACGCCAGAAGCCGTTGATTCTGCGTCACACTCGTATCTTGAACGTATCGCGTCTGAACCACAGGCATCTCCATCAATTGAAAAGATCAGAATTTATGCAAGCCGAGGCCTACAGGGGCAGCGGATAAGACTTGCCAGCGAGCCGGCAGAGGCGGACTTGCCGCTGACGATGTGTCGATCCTTGCCCCCACCCCAACACCAAGACCGTAGTGTAGCATAGGGACCCCGGAAATAGGAATTCAGCGGTCCTGATTTAGCCCGATTTTTTCCGAAACCCCCTCCTGAACCTGCGAATGCGGGCGATCCTGGGCCTCTTTCAGCCGCTGCACAGCCTGGGTGACCACCGCAGCCGTCGAGCCCGCTGCGACGAACCGCCCCTCCCCATCCAGCAGCGCCAGCCGAGGCACAAGCCGCACCTGTAACCCCTCCAGCA
>DASVCG010000486.1:0-2969 GCA_036381755.1 Phycisphaeraceae bacterium
CGGCCCAGGATGGCGACCCCTTGGGATTAATCCTGGAAGCGGCGCTGGGTCGCCAGCCCACCCCGCCGCAGGTGGCCCTGTTCCTGGCTCGTCAGCCGCCGAACCCCGCTTCGACGCAAGCGCTGATGCGCGTGGTGATCGAAGCGGATTCGCGCGCCTCCGCCCTGGCGGGTCGGCTGATCCTGGGCTCGGGTCGGTCCATTCAGCGAGAATTGCAAAGCCTCAGCGCCCCGCAGCGGGGGCAGTTCGCGGCACGGCTCTACGAAGCGGTCCGCGGCCAGGCGCCCCTGGTGGCGGGGCTCCTGGCGGACCCGGGCCGATCCACCGCGATCAACTGGTTCGCCCAGCAGATCCAGGCCCGTCGGCTGCCGGAGCCTTCCGAATGGGTCCAGGCCTTCAACAGTGAGCAGCGGCTGCTGGAATTGGCCGCCTCGCCGGACCCTGCTGTGGCAGCCGGGGCGGTGGCGGCGCTGGTGGCCTCCGCGGGCGGGGATAACCTGACTGCCCAGGAGCTGGCGCAGCGGTTCGCCCAGGCCACCGACCGCAGTGCGCGCGGGCTGGAGCCGGCCTGGCGCGCCGCCAAGCAGGAGATCTACATCCGCCGACTCTCCGCCGCTGCGGGCAGCTACCGTCTCACGCTCCTGGTGCGCGGCCAGGCCAGCAATCAGCCGATGCGTCCCATGCCGGGTGGGAGGCCGATGCCGCCGGGGGCTGTCCCGCCTCCGCCTGGCATGCCCCCCATGCCGCCGGACTTCCCCGCGGACCCCTATGGCGACCCATTCCTCGCCGGCCCCCGGCCCGAAGCGCTTCAGCAGCCGGTACAAATGCAGATCACGCTGGGCGTAGTGGAGTTGATCGCCGACGGCCAGTCGGTCCGCCTGGGCAGCCAGACGGTGACCCTGACGGTCCCGCAGGAGCGGTTAGCGATCCGCATCGCTCAGCCGCACGAGCTGAAAAACTTCCAGAACGAGCAGATCGCCCAGTTGCCGCTGGACCGGCTCAACCAGCCGCTGGACCTGCTGCCTCAGCCCGACGGCTCGTGGCGCGGCGGGGTGGAGATGCTCGACGGCCGAGTGGTGGAACTGTGGATGGAACCCATCGAAGCCGAGCTCACGGAATAAAGGCAGACCGTCAAGAAGAGAAGATTTACCGCAGAGGTACAGAGCAGAGGGCAGCGGGCAATCTGCTGCCCTCTATCTTTTGGCGGCTGGGGTGAACCGCGCCATGCGGGCTGACCGATAAGATGAAGCGTGTCCGGCGTTAAACATCCCGTGTTTCTGGGCGTGCTGGCGATGGCGCTGGTGGCGGGGCTTTGGGGCCTGGGGGTCGTCAAGCCGCCACCACGGGGCGCCTGGGCCCAACCAGCACCCGGGGGCAGGGGCAAGCCCGCCACGACGGCTCAACGGATCGGGCTGGACCTGGCCCTGGCGCGGCTGGGGCCGCAGGCGATGCCGACGGGAGAGGGCGTGGTGATGGGCCACGTCGAAGGCACGCCGGAGCGCTACCTGCCCCGGTGGCGTAGCGGCCGGTTCCGCGGGGTCGAGTTTCATCAGCGGAGCGGGTCTGCGCAAGTCCTGGATCATGCCGATGCGACGGCGCGCGTTCTCTACGGCCGACAGGGGCTGGCGCCGGGGGTGTCGCAGGTGCATTGCTTTGCGGTGGCCCACTGGCTGGGCAACGCGTTTTTGCGCGTGGGCCTGATGGCGCCGCCGCTGCGCGACAAACCGCGCGTGTACAACCACTCCTGGATCAGCGACGACCGCCACATCGCTGTCGATGCGCTGCGGCGGGTGGACGAGGTGATCGACCGCGACGGCGTGATCATGTGCGTGGGGGTCAACAACGGCCGGGTCAGCCACGTGCCGGCGCTCTTGGGCAGCGCGTACAACGTGATCGCGGTGGGCAGCGCCAGCGGCGCCTCCAGCGGAGGGTACACGCGCATCGAGGGCGAAGGCCGGTGCAAGCCGGACCTGGTGGCGCCCGGGGGCAAGACGAGCTTCACCACGCCGGTCGTCGCCGCCTGTGCTGCACGGCTGCTGGAGATGGCCGACGGGATGTCCCCGCTGGCGCAGCGGCCGGAGGTGATCAAGGCGGTGCTGATGGCCGGGGCGGTCAAGCCGTGGAACTGGCGCCCCAAAGAAGGCAAGCCGCTCGATGAGCACTTGGGCGCGGGCGTGGTGAACCTGGACCATAGCCTGCGTCTACTGGAGGCCGGCCCCGCGCAGCCCGGCCGGGTGAGCACGCCCGTCGGCTGGGACGCTCAACAGGCTGCGCCCGAGCAAACGCTTCTTTACGAATGGGACGTCGCTTTTCCGCCCAGCGAGCTGGCGGTGGCGCTGACGTGGCATCGGCGGATCGAGGCCCTCGAAGGGCACAACGTCGTGGCGGATCAACCCCAACGGCTGATGATCGACCACCTGGCTGACTTCGACCTGCGGTTGATCTACATCGACCCCACTGGGCAGGAAGGCGTCATCGCTCAAAGCACCAGCCGTATAGACAACGTCGAGCACATCTACCTGACCGACGCCCCGCCCGGCCACTACCGCCTGGAGGTGATCCGACGCGACGACGGCGAATCGCAGGCGTGGCTCTACGGCCTGGCCTGGCGGATCGAACCGCCCTGAACGAACGCTGCGGCGAGCAGAAGCGCGTGGGCTTATCCCGCGTTCGCCAGCTAAGCGAAGGGCCGCTGACGTACCGACAGCTTCGCCAAGTCATTGAGCGCATCGAAGCAGCGCGGGCGAACCCGCGATCTGCCTCCTCATCGCCAACAGCATGAACCTGCTGTGAGGGTGGCGCGCCAAGCTCCGCCTGTTGGACGGACGCCAACCACGCTGGCGCAATAGCTTGCGATGATGAATCAAAAGGTGTTGCATGTCAGCGAACCGCGTCATTGGTATAGCCTGGATTGCTTTGGCCACTTCGATCTTTACCGTTGGGTGGATCCTTTTGTGGCACTTCGGTCT
>DASVCG010000487.1:0-18150 GCA_036381755.1 Phycisphaeraceae bacterium
TTGTGGCTTCGATATATTCCTCCTCGTCCTCCGGCTCTCGTCCGAGGGCGAGCCGCTGGATCGCCGACATCGCGCGTGTGAGAACGCTGATCGGAATCCGTTCAGGGCTTATCTGGTTTCCGGTAAACCGGATCAGGAGATCGGGTTTGGACTTATGGTCTATCATAGGCCTTCCTCTCAAATTCTATCGTAAAGGCGACCCCAAACCGAATAAGATCTCCCAGAGACACTCCGATAACCCTTCTGATGCTAGACAAACAGTTTTTGACCTTACCCCATTCCGCAAGCGAAGGCCCCAAGGAGGCCTAGCCGCCCTGCGCCTGCCCCCTACCCGCTGTCTTTCCTGCCCCCTGCCCTCTATTTGGGGCAGGCCAATAAAAAACCCCCGGCGGTGGACCGGGGGTGGGGTTGGTTGTGGGGTTGAATCGATCAGCGGCGGGCGATGGTTCCGAGCCGGCAAATCACGATGTCCCCGAGCCAGGGATCACGACGGCCGCGGCTCAGCGGATCAGCCCTGACGGGCGCCGCCCGGGCCGAAGGTGATCTTGTCGGTGCCCAGGGCGCCGGTGTCGCCCAGGCCGCCCAGGCCCCCGGTGACGGGCCCGCGCCGCTCGGTCGTCCGCGTCGCAGCGGCCTCCTGGTCGGCAGTCCACTGCGCCCGCTTGAGCGAGAGGCCGATCTTGCGCTCCTCGGTGTCCACCCGCAGGATCTTCACCTCCACCTCGTCGTCCACCTTCACGATCTCCTGCGGGTTCTCGACCTTGTGGTCGGCCAGCTCGGAGATGTGGAGCAGGCCTTCCAGGTCCTCCTCCAGCTCGACGAACACGCCGAAGTTGGTGATCTTGGTCACCTTGCCCTTGACGATCATGCCCGGCTGGTAGTGCGTGGGGATGGCCTCGATCCACGGGTCCTCGGCCATCTGCTTGAGGCCCAGGGCGATCCGCTGCTTGGCCTGGTCCACCTCCAGCACGACGCACTTGATCGTCTGGCCCTTCTTGAGCACCTCGTTGGGGTGCGTCAGCTTCTTGGTCCAGGACAGGTCCGACACGTGCAAGAGGCCGTCGATGCCCGGCTCGATCTCCACGAACGCGCCGTAGCTGGCCAGGTTGCGCACCTTGCCCTCGATGACCGTCCCGGGCGGGTACTTCTCGGCCACCAGCTCCCAGGGGTTGACCTCGGTCTGCTTCATGCCGAGGCTGATCTCCTGCTTGTCCTTGTTGATGTCCAGGACGACCACCTCCACCTCCTGGCCGATGGAGACCATCTCGCTGGGGTGGTTGATCCGCTTGGTCCAGGACATCTCCGAGATGTGCAACAGGCCCTCGAAGCCCTCCTCGAGCTTCACGAACGCGCCGTAGGACATGATGTTGGTCACCACGCCCTTGACGCGCGTGTTGGGCGGGTACTTCTTCTCGATGTCCTCCCAGGGCGAGGCCTCCTTCTGCTTGAGGCCCAGGGCGATCTTCTCCTTCTCCCGGTCGATGTTGAGGATCTTGACCTCGATCTTCTGGTCGATCTTCACCACGTCGCTGGGGTGGTTGACCCGGCCCCAGGACATGTCGGTGATGTGCAAGAGGCCGTCGATCCCGCCCAGGTCCACGAACGCGCCGAAGTCGGCGATGTTCTTGACCGTGACGGTGACGATGTCGACCTCCTTGATCGTGGCCAGGAGGTGCTTGCGCTTCTCGGCACGCTCCTCCTCGATGAGCTTGCGGCGGGAGATGACGATGTTGCGGCGATCCTCGTCGATCTTGAGGATCTGCGCCTGGATCGTCTGGCCGATGAACGCGCCGATGTCGTGCGGCCGGCGGATGTCCACCTGGCTGGCGGGCAGGAACACCGGCACGCCGATGTCCACCAAAAGGCCGCCCTTGATCTTGCGCATCACGCGGCCCTCGACGGTGTCGCCCTCCTTCTTGGTGTTGATGATGTTTTCCCAGCCGCGGATGCGGTCGGCCTTGCGCTTGGAGATCTGGACGGTGCCGGTCTGGCCCTCCACAGCCTCCAGCAGCACCTCCACCGTGTCGCCGATCTCCACGCTTTCGGGGTCGTCGAATTCGCCTTTTTCGAGGATGCCCTCGCTCTTGAGGCCCACCTCGACGAGGAACGCGTCACCGGCGCGGCCGATGATCTTGCCCTGGAGGATGCTGCCGGGCTTGAAGTCGCCGATCTTGCCTTGTTGCTGAAGGAGATGATCCAGATCGCCCTGGGCCACCTGGGCCCCGTAGGCTTCGGCCAGCATCTGCTGGGCTTCTTGCTCATCGACTTGGAGATTCGCGATCAGGTTCTGGTCAACCATGCAATGTCCGTTTCCAGTGACTTGTTCCTTCACCCGGCCCGGCCCGTGCCGGACAACCTCGGGGCGCAGCCCCTGGGGGAGGCTGCCTGATCCAAACCGCCCGGCTGCGCCCTGCGCAGAGCGACCCCAGCCGGGTGGCGAACGGGTCATTATAGAATCCCCGCTGCCCTTGACCAACCCCGCCTAGCCCGCTGGGCGGGGGGTGGGTACCATTGCCGGCATGCACCGGGCTGTCTTTCTGGACCGCGACAACACGCTGATCCACAACGACGGCGACCTGGGCGACCCTGAGCAGGTGCGGCTGATCCAGGGCGCCGCGTCCGCCATCGCGTCGCTGTGCGGCCTGGGCTTCCGCGTGGTGGTGGTGACGAACCAGGGCGGGGTGGCCCGGGGCAAGTACACCGAGGCCGACGTGGAAGCGGTGCACCAGCGCATCCGCGAGCTGGTCCAACACGCCGCCAACGGGGCCCGCATCGAGCGGTTCTACTACTGCCCGTATCACCCCGAAGGCACGGTCAAGGCGTATCGGCGGGAGCACCCCAACCGCAAGCCCCAGCCGGGCATGCTCCTGCAAGCGGCTCGCGACCTGAACCTGGACCTGAGCCAAAGCTGGATGGTGGGCGACCAGATGCGGGACATCGCTGCAGGCGCCGCAGCGGGTACGCGCACCATCCTGCTGACGGGGGCCCAACCGGCAGAGGTCAGCCCGCGGAAGGGTCGGAAAGCGGATCAACCGGCTCCGCCTGCGGACGATGCTACGGGCGTTAAGCCCGACTTCATCGCCCAGAGCCTGGTGGAAGCGGTGCGGATCATCGCCCAGCACCGCAAGCCCGATAGCGGAGAGGATCGCCCCGCCCCCGTCGCCAGCACCGGCAGACGGTGGGACGCCGCTGCGGTCGCCCGACTGCAGGAGGCACAGACCAAGACAGAGAGTAGGGGGCAGGCGGTAGAGGGTAGAGAAGAAGAGAAACAAGAAGAGAAGATTGACCGCCGGGGCGCAGAGGCACAGAAAAAGGTAGAGGACAGCCCCCGCCCCCAGCCGCCCGGAACCCCCGGAAAAGGGCAGCCCACCACGGAAGGGGCAGAGGACAGCTCCCGCCTCCGGAATAGCCCCCCCGCCCCCCGGAATGACCCCCAAAACAAGCAGGAGGCGGGCGTCAGGAGCCAGGCTGCGGGGGATGGGGAGCAGGCGTCGATAGACCGCGACGCCCGTGCTGCCTCGCCGATCTCATTGACCGCTCCGAGCCAGCCGCGGGTTCAGCCCGCCCAGCCTGCTGAGCCCATTGTGCCTGCCCAGGCGTCGGACGAGCCTGCTGAGGAGCAGATCGAGCAGACCTTGAAGCTCATCCTCCAGGAGCTGCGCGGGCAGCGCGGCAGAGGGCAGGAGTTTTCCTATCTCCACGTGCTGGCGATTGTTCTGCAAATGATCGCCGGGGTGTGCCTGCTGGGGGCGCTGTGGATGGGCGCCACGGACGCCAACCTCTTTTGGCGATGGTTAGGGGCGGGGGTGATCCTCCAGGGCGCCACCATTGCGGTGCTCCTCTTCGCCCAGCGCTGGTAGGGCTGCGCTGCTGGGGTTTTTGATCCTGATTCTGAATGACCGCGTTGATTTGGGCCGCAGGGATGATCGATTGCCGATGGGATGAAGCGTTCGAAGCCTGAAGCCCGAAGCCCCCGATCCCCAATCCTTTCCATTCAGCCTGGCGGTGATTTTTTCGCGGTTCGCATCAGGGATACACTGGGGTGATGGCCGAATCTGTACCTCACCTGCCTGCCCAGCGGCTTCTGGTTGTGATGCCCACCTGGCTGGGGGATTGCGTGATGGCCACGCCGACGCTGCGGGCGCTGCGGGGGCTGTACCCGCAGGCGCACATCACAGCGCTCGTGAAAAGCGACATGCGGCCGATCGTGGACGCCACGCCCTGGCTGGACCGGATTTTGACCATCCGCCCGCACAAGCGCGGCCGAGGCGACGCCCGCAGGCGAAGCATGCTGCGCCTGGCGGGGCGATTGGCAGCGGGCCGGTTCGACCTGGCGGTGCTGCTGCCCAACAGCTTCCGCACCGCGCTGCTGACCAAGATGGCCAAGATCCCGCGTCGCGTGGGCTACGACCGTGACGGGCGGGGCTTTTTGCTGACCGACCGGCTCCTGCCCCGCCGGAGCCACGACGGCTATATCCCCGTGCCCACCCGCGAGTATTTCCTGGGCCTGGCCCGCTACCTGGGGGCGGTCGACCCGGACCCGACGATGGAGCTGTTCACCCGCCCGCAGGATGACCGGGCCGCTCAAGTGCTTCTGGCCAAGGGCGGCTACCAGCCGGAATCGGGTCAGCGGCTGGTGCTGATCAACCCCGGCGCCAGCTTCGGCGACGCCAAGCGCTGGCTGCCTGACCGCTTCGCCGCGGTGGCGGATCGGTGCGTGCGCGAGCTGGGGGCCGCGGTGGCGTTGATCGGCTCACCCCGTGAGCGGCCGGTGCTCGACCAGGTGCTCGCTGCGGCGAAGGAGTCTTTGATCGACCTGCCCCGGCTGGGGCTGACGCTGGGGACGCTCAAGAGCATCGTGCGATCCAGCAGCCTGCTGATCACCAACGACACGGGCCCGCGGCACGTCGCTGCGGCCCTGGGCGTGCCGGTGGTGACCATCTTCGGCCCGACCGACCCGGCCTGGACGGAGATCGGCTTCGCCCTGGAGCGGCAGGTGATGGTCAGCGTGTTCTGCGGGCCCTGCCAGCGGAAGGTCTGTCCGCTGGACCACCGCTGCATGACGCGGATCGACGCGGAGATGGTCTTCGCCCGTGCTGGGGATCTGTGGTCGGCCGCCCAGTCAGCCCAGCGGGGCGTGCCATCAGGCGGAAGCGAGGCGTGAAAGAGGGCCCGCTGCACATCGCGGTGGTGATCGAGCGGTTCGACCCGCACGCGGGCGGGGCGGAGCGGTCCACCGCGCAGATCGCTAAGGAGCTGACCCAGCGAGGCCATCGCATCACCATCCTGACCGGCTCCAGCCCGCTCGAGGTCCAAGAGGACCTGCCCGCTGGCGTGGAAGTGGTGAGCCTGTCGCAAAATAAAAAATCCTCCTCCGCCCTGCGCCTGCTGCGATTCAGCCGCTGGGCGAAGGAGCAGCTCGAGCAAGGCGGCTTTGACACGAGCCTGTCGGTGACGATGGCGGTGCCGGCACGCGTGCTTCAGCCCCGGGGCGGCACAGTGCGCGAGACGCTGGAGCGCAACATCGCCCTCCGCCCCTCGCTGACAGGCCGGGCCTTCAAGCGGCTGATGGCCCGCCTGGACCCCAAGCAGCGGCTGCTTTTGTCCCTGGAGCAGCGGAACCTGGCTGACCCGCGGGTGCATAAGATCGTCGCGGTCAGCCGGTATGTGAGTCAGCAGCTCCAGAAGCACTACGGCATCGACGCGGCACGCATCGAGTGCATCCCCAACGCCGCAGTGATGCCCCAGGCTGATGAGCAGCTCAAGCAGGCCTGGCGACAGCAGGTGCGGGAAAGCTTCCGGGTGCCCCAGGAGGCGACGGCCTACCTTTTTGCGGCACAAAACCCGCGATTAAAAGGATTTGAGCCGCTTTTGGCCGCGACGAAGCGGTTAGTCGACCAGGGGCATCAGCCGGTGCTGCTGCTGGCGGGGTCGTTCTGGCATGGGCACCAGGCGCAGGTGGAGGCGATGGGGCTGCGCGACCAGGTGCGGTTCGTTCGGCAAACCCGGCAGATGCCCGCCCTGTACGCCGCAGCGGACGTGACCGTCCTGCCGACATTCTACGACCCGGCCAGCAAGGTGGTGATCGAATCGCTGATGATGGGCACCCCGGCGATCAGCACCGCCTACAACGGGGCCAGCGACTTTTTAGCGCCCGAATCGGGCCCGCTGCGGGGGCGGGTGATCGCTGACCCGGCTGACGTGGACGCTTTAGCCAGCGCGATGGCGGAGCTGGCGGACCCCCAGGCCCGCAGCCAGTGCCGGTCAGCGATGGTCGGGTTAGGAGAAGCGCTATCCATGACCCGCCACGTGGACCGGCTGGAGGCTGTCCTGCGCCACGCCGCGGAGGGCGAATAGCCCGCGGGCCAAGTAAGCGGGTTGCAGTTCCGGCTCACCCAGGTCTATAATGCCCGACTCGACGCATTCAAGAGGACTGTTATGCCCACGATCAACCAACTGGTGCGCAGGCCCCGCAGGGCGCCCAAGGCCAAGAGCAAGGTCAAGGACCTGGACAGCTGCCCGCAGAAGCGCGGCGTGTGCCTGCAGGTCAAGACGGTGACCCCCAAGAAGCCCAACTCCGCCTTGCGGAAGGTCGCCCGCGTGCGGCTGTCCAACGGCAAAGAGGTGACCGCCTACATCGGCGGCGAGGGGCACAACCTCCAGGAGCACAGCATCGTGCTGGTCCGCGGCGGGCGTGTTCGCGACCTGCCCGGCGTCCGCTACCACATCGTCCGCGGGTCGCTGGACACCCTGGGCGTCGAGGGCCGTAAGAAGGGCCGGTCCAAGTACGGCGTCAAGCGCAGCAAGGGCTGAGCGAACTAGAGGGTAGGCGGCAGCCCCCGGAAGGGGTAGAGGGCAGACGGCAGGCGCAGCGCCGGAAGCGCAGCGCGAGCTGTAATCGAACTTTACATGATTTTTCGCGGCAAGTAATCGCAGGCGGCGTTCGCCCGCGGTGAACAGAAGATCCCGCCCGCAGGCGGGGTGGATGAGCCGCTGGCATAGAGAGGTGTCTGATGCGAGGTCGCAGAACCAAGGCCGACGAGCAGCTCAAGCCCGACCCCAAGTACAACGACAAGATGCTGTCGCGTTTCATCAACTGCGTCATGCGCGACGGCAAGAAGGCTGTGGCGCAGCGCATCGTCTACCAGGCGCTGGAGGAGATCGAGAAGCGCACCAAGGGCAACCCCACCGCGATCGAGGTGTTCCACCGGGCGGTCGACAACGTCCGGCCGGAGGTGGAGGTGCGCTCGCGGCGCGTCGGCGGGGCCAACTACCAGGTTCCCATGCAGGTCAACCGCAAGCGCCAGCAGAGCCTGGCGTTCCGGTGGATCATCGACGCCGCCCGCAGCGACCGCGGCAAGCCCATGCACCTGCGGCTGAGCAAGGAGCTGATGGACGCGGCCCACAACGAGGGCAAGGCCGTCCAGACCCGCGACCAGACCCACCGCATGGCTGAAGCCAACAAGGCCTTCGCCCACTTCGCCTGGTAATACACAAGCCAAGTTGGCGTCACCGCTTACAGGCGATTCGCCAAAATAGAGGCCCGGGCGAGGGCCCGGGCGAGGCACAGCCGATGGCCCATTGAGCGGCTTCACACCGGCTGGTGCTGACGGCAACGGGAATCGGCGGTTCTCAGCCCCCATCCCCAGCCTGTCACCTTGACGCTGGCCCGGCAAGCGGATAGCTTAGAGGGCGACAACTGAATAGCCCGAACGCTTATTAAGCGCGACTTATCAAGAGTGACCGAGGGACGGGCCCGATGACGTCACCGCAACCGTTCCAGCGGGTTCATCCGCTGGGAAAGGTGCGAATTCCCACTCCCGTCGCCTGTTGGCAGGCGGCGCAGGGAGGCAGATAAGAAGCGGCTCCGCTTAGCGGCATGAACCCGTCAGCAAGCCCCTTCTTATCAGAAGATAAGACGGGGTTTTTTGTTGGCCGGGCGGGCTGGCCGAGCAGGCGGGCCGTCTGGGCGGGAGAAGAGGCATGAGCTTTGTATCGTCCTTGCAATGCAAAGAGTGCGGGGCCCGGTATCCCGCTGAGCTGCGGACGGTCTGCGACCACGACTTCGGCCCGCTGGAGGTGGCCTACGACTACGAGCGGATGAAGGGGAAGGTGACCCGCGCCTCGATCGAGGCCGGGCCGCGCTCCCTGTGGCGGTACCGGGACCTCTTGCCCATCGAGGGCGAGCCCCGCACCGGGCTGCGCTCGGGCTTCACCCCGCTGATCAAGGCCGATCGCCTGGCGGCCCACCTGGGCGTGCACGAGCTGTACATCAAGGACGATTCAGCCAACTACCCCACCCTCTCCTACAAGGACCGCGTGGTGTCGGTGGCGGTGAGCAAGGCGGTGGAGCTGGGCTTCGACACGGTGGGCTGCGCCTCGACGGGCAACCTGGCCCACGCGGTGGCGGCCCACGCGGCGATGGCCGGCCTGCGGGCGTTCGTGATGATCCCCCACGACCTGGAAGAGGGGAAGATGGTGGCGATGGGCGTCTTCGGCCCGCAGGTGGTGCGCATCGCGGGCAACTACGACGACGTCAACCGCCTGTGCTCGCAGATCGCGGACAAGTACCACTGGGCCATCGTCAACGTGAACCTGCGCCCCTACTACACCGAGGGGGCCAAGACGCACGGGTTCGAGATCGCCGAGCAATTGGGCTGGCGGCTGCCGAGGCACACGGTGCTGCCCGTGGCGGGTGGGACGATCCTGCCCAAGGTATACAAGGCGTATCGCGAGCTGATCACGCTGGGGCTGGTCGAGGACAACGAGCCCCGGATGCACGCGGCGCAGGCCGCGGGGTGCAATCCCGTCGTCCAGGCGATCGAGCAGGGCCAGAGCGACTTTAAGCCGCAGAAGCCCAACACGATCGCCAAGAGCATCGCCATCGGCAACCCCGCGGACGGGCCTTACGTCATCGAGGCGGTGCGCTCTTCTGGCGGCTACGGTGCTTCAGCCAGCGACGAGGAGATTCTGGAGGCGGTGAAGCTGCTGGCCCGCACGGAGGGCATCTTCACCGAGCCGGCGGGCGGGACCACGCTGGCCGCGGCGATCAAGCTGATCGAGGCTGGGCGCATCCCGCGGGATGAGTCCGTCTGCGTGTGCATCACCGGCAACGGCCTCAAGACCGCCCAGGTCATGCAGGGCCGTGTCGAAGCTCTGCCCACCATCCCCGCGCGGCTGGCGCAGTTCGACGAGTTGATCGAGAGCCTGCCCGGCTTCGCCCCGGCCGGCGCCGCCACCGCTTAAGAATCCGGCTTGCGTGGTAAAAACGCCGGAACAACAACGCTTCAGGAAGCAGGAGGTTTGATGATGGCCCAGACGGTGACCGTTCGCATCCCCGCGGCCCTGCGCCCCCAGGTGGGCGATCACGAGTCCATCCAGGTCGGCGGCGGCACGGTCGGCGCCGTCCTCGGCGCGGTGTGCAGCCAGTACCCCGACTTCGGCAAGCGGCTCTACAAG
This sequence comes from Phycisphaeraceae bacterium, assembly GCA_036381755.1. Lineage (GTDB taxonomy): Bacteria > Planctomycetota > Phycisphaerae > Phycisphaerales > Phycisphaeraceae > DASVCG01. Next base: position 9,460 of record DASVCG010000487.1, read on the forward strand.
AGCGAGGGACAGCTCAACCGCTTCATCAACGTCTACCTCAACGACGAGGATATCCGCTTCCTCGACAACCTCGACACCCCCGTCAAAGCGGGCGATGAACTGTCCATCGTTCCCGCCATCGCCGGCGGGTGAGAGAACGGGTCAAAGAACCAGCCACGCATGAACGTGGCGGATGGACGCGGATAGAGCGGTTTTGGTTTTCCCCAGCAGCGGTGAGCCTTGGACCGGCAGGCTGCGGGCAGGGAAAAAGGCGTTTACCCCACCCGCTGCGGGCCCGCGTTTGCGTCCGCGTTCATCGGCCATGACCAGCAGCTAAAAAAGCGAAAAAAGCCAAAAACATGAGCGACAACGGCAACAACCCCGAATCCCCGACGTTCAGCGCGGACCTGGATCGCTACCACCGCCAGATGCTTTTGCCCGGCTTTGGCGAAGCGGGGCAGCGCAAGCTGCTGGGCAGCAAGGCGCTGGTCGTCGGCTGCGGGGCGCTGGGCACCGTGGCGGCCAACCTGCTGGCCCGTGCCGGCGTGGGGCACCTGGTCATCGTCGACCGCGACTTCATCGAGATGACCAACCTCCAGCGGCAGATCCTCTTCGATGAGGACGACGTCGCCAACGCCATCCCCAAGGCTGAGGCCGCCCGGCGGAAGATCGCCAAGATCAACTCGCAGGTGAAGGTCACCGCGGTCGTCGATGACGTGAACCACGCCAACATCGAGCGGCTCGTCGACGGCTGCCAGGTCATCGTCGACGGCCTGGACAACTTCGAGACGCGCTTCCTCCTCAACGACGTGGCGGTCAAGCACGGCATCCCGTACGTCTACGGCGGGGCGGTGGGCACCGTGGGCATGTGCTACGCCATCCTGCCCCACACCCCGCAAGGCGACAGCCCCTGGGAAAAGGCTGGACGCGCCACCCCCTGCCTGCGCTGCATCTTCGAGCAGGCCCCGCCCCCCGGCATGAACCCCACCTGCGACACCGCGGGCGTGCTGGGGCCCACCGTCTCCATCGTCGCCACCTTCGAGTCCAACGAGGCGATCAAGATCCTCACCGGCAACTGGGACGCGATCAGCCCCACGCTGTTGCACCTGGACACCTGGCACAACTTCGTCAAGCAGTTCAAGGTGGCCCGGGCGTACGACGTGGGCCAGTGCCTCTGCTGCAAGGAGCGGCAGTTCGAGTTCCTGTCGGGCAAGTTCGGCAGCTCGACCACCACGCTGTGCGGCCGAAACGCGGTGCAGCTGACCCAGGCGTCCAACGGCCAGCGGCTCGACTTCAACCAGATCGCCCAGCGGCTGCGCGCCCACGGTCAGGTGAGCGTCAACCCGTTCATGCTCCGCGCCGGCATCAAGGACAACGGCGCTGAATACGAGCTGACGCTGTTCACCGACGGCAGGGCGATCATCAAGGGCACCAAGGAGCCCAGCGTCGCCCGCGGCATCTACGCCAAGTACGTCGGCGGGTGAGAGATGAAAAGCTCACGCGACGCCGGCTGAGCAGGAGTCCAAGCATGAACGGGTTCGAGCGAGAGATTCGCGTCTTCGAGTTCAGCCAGTTCTACACTCGGCTGCTGGTGCAGGACGTGCCCGATGAGCAACTGGCGAAGCAGCCTTTCCCGGGGATGAACCACGCGGCGTGGGTGCTGGGGCATCAGGCGCTGACCGCGGACTTCATCAACCGGATCATCGGTGATGAGGGCGCTGAGCCGGTGGCGCCCAAGGGATGGGCGGAGCTGTTCGGCCCGGGCTCTGTGCCCGTGCCCGACCGCGGGCGATATCCCTCCAAGCAGGAGTTGCTGGAGGGGCTTGACCGCAGCGGGCAGGCGGTGCGGCGGATTCTGGCAGCGGTTTCGCCGAAGGTGCTCGATGAGGAGACGCCGTGGGAGGCGGTGAAGGCTGCGCTGCCGACGCGCCGCGACGCGGTGGCGATGATCATCACCTCCCATCACGGCTCGCACAACGGTCAGCTTTCGGCCTGGCGTCGCGCGATGGGCCTGCCGCCGGTGTACCCAAGGCCGCGTCAGTCGTGAGGTCGGCGTTTTAATTTTGGAAGTCCGCGCCGCGGGGCGTTGGGGCATCAGCATGATTTATTTTGATAACGCAGCGACGAGTTTCCCCAAGGCGCCGGGCGTGGGCGAGGCGATGAGCCGGTTTCTTGCGCACGACGCGGCCAACCCCGGCCGAGCGGGCCACCGCATGGCCGTCGCCGCGGAGCGCATGCTCGACGACGTCCGCCTCAAGCTCGCGCGGCTGTTCCACGGGCAAGACCCGCACCGGATGATCTTCGCCCTCAACTGCACCGACGCGCTGAACATGGCGATCAAGGGCGTGACGGCGGAGCCGGTGCGGCGGGGCGCTAGGCCGCACATCATCACCAGCGTGCTGGAGCACAACTCCGTCAGCCGGCCGCTTCAGGCGATGGCCGAGGGCGGGCAGATCGAGTTGACGCGCATCGACTGCGATGAGCAGGGGTTCGTGGACCCGGACGATGTCCGCCGCGCGATCACGCCGAGGACGGCCCTGATCGTGATGACGCACGCCTCCAACGTGCTGGGCACGATTCAGGATGCAGCAGCGGTGGGGCGGATCGCGCGCGAGCATGATCTATTGTTTTTGCTGGACGCGGCGCAGACCGCGGGCATCGTGCCCATCGACATCGAGGCGATGTGCATCGACCTGCTGGCGTTTCCGGGCCACAAGTCGCTGCTGGGGCCCACGGGCACGGGCGGGCTGTACGTGGGCGACCGCTGCCCCGAGCCGGCAGAGGCGATCGAAGCGGCGCACGAGGCTGACGCAGCAAAGCGCGCTCAGCGTGCCGCTGCCGCGGGCCGAGGCCGCTTGCTGCCCTGGCGCGAGGGCGGCACAGGCGGCGATTCCTCCACGCCCACGCAGCCGGCGCTATACCCCTATTACCTGGAAGGCGGCACGCCCAACACCGTGGGCATCGCGGGGCTGGGCGCAGGCGTCGACTACGTCGCCCAGCGAGGCATCGAGGACACCCTCGCCCACGAGCAGGCCCTGTGCGCCCGGCTCATCGAGCGGTTCGCGGATGATGAGCGGTTCAATCTCTACGGCCCGGCGGACGCTTCCCGCCGCGTCGGCACGATTTCGCTGAACATCCAGGGCTACGAGGCCGCGGACGTGGGCTCCATCCTCGACGACAGCTTCAACATCGCGGTCCGCCCCGGTCTGCACTGCGCGCCCTACATCCACCGCAGGCTGGGCACCTTCCCCAGCGGGATGGTGCGCATCAGCCCCGGCCCGTTCAACACCCAGGACGAGCTGGACGCCCTGCTCGACGCCCTGACCCAGATCGCGGGGTGAGAAGCATATGCAAGCTCCTAATCCTGAGAAGCGCATCACGCTCCGCGACCTGCGGCGGTGGGCCCGGGCCGGCCAGAAGTTCGCTGTGCTCACCTGCTATGACGCCACCACGGCACGCTGGCTGTGGCGGGGCGGGGTGCAGACGATGCTCGTGGGCGACACCGCGGCGCAGATGATCCTGGGCCACGACTCGACCCTGCCCGCGACGATGCCCTTCATGCTCGAGATCACCGCAGCGGTCCGCCGCGGCGCGCCCCAGGCGCTGGTCATCGCGGACATGCCCTTCGGCAGCTACCAGTGCGGCGATGATGAGGCGGTGCGCAACGCGATGGCGTTCATGGTCCAGGGCCAGGCGGACCTGGTGAAGCTGGAGGTGGACGCATCGCACGCGCCGCTGGTGGAGCGACTTTCGCACGCAGGGGTGCCCGTGGTGGCGCACCTGGGCTCTCGGCCGCAGATGGTGCGCGCTTCAGGCGGCTACCGTGCTGCGGGCCGACGCAAGCGCGAGGCGGACATTCTGGTCGACACCGCTGCGTTGATGATCCAGCGCGGCGCAGCAGCGCTGTTGGTGGAGGCGGTCCCCGATATCGTCAGCCAGCGCATCGTCGCCCAGGCTGTGCGGCCGGACACGGGCGAGGTGGTCCCCGTCATCGGCTGCGGCGCGGGGCCTGACTGCCACGGCCACGTGGTGGTCCTGCACGACCTGCTCAAGCTCAGCGACTGGCAGCCGCCTTTCGCCTCGCCCCTGGCTGACCTGGGCCAGCCCCTCCAGGAAGCCGCAGCGGCGTGGGTCAAGCACGTCGAGTCGGGGGATTACCTCAAGGACGGCGGGCCTTACCGCATGGAAGAAACGCCATAACCCCCTGCCCTCGGAAATTCCCCCCGCCCCCGGCCCTCGGAAGTTTCCCAAAGCACCCCCGCCAGGAACGCCCGCTGGGAGTGGCCCCGCCGGGAGTAGCTATCGGACGTATCCGGCTCGGTCTCGGCTCCGGGATGGCTGGGCCTTGGGGGCTTGGCTGAGATCCGGGGGCGGGGACGGGTCGAACCGGAATCCCTTCCGAGCGTATCATGACGTATGATGCGCGATGCGTTCGACGCCACAGGGCCTGGGGGGGCGCTGGTGGAGCCCAAGGTTATGGCATCGCGGGCCAGTCTCTTGTCCGCTCGGCTGCGCTCTGAATTCCAAGCATAGGAGGTCACGATGACCCGCATTCGTTGGTATGGCCCGACGCTGGTGCTGCTGGCGACGATTCTGCTGGTGATGATTGCCGGCCCCAAGGCGGCCCAGCGGATCGCCTGGGCGCAAACCGACGCCAAGCTGACGCTGATCCGCAACGAGCTGTCGCAGAACCCGGTGCTGGCGGAACTGTCCACCGCCTTTCGCCAGGTGGCCCAGGCGGTTGAGCCCAGCGTCGTGAGCATCGAGGTGCTTCGCCGACGCGAGGCTGAATCGCCCCAGGAGCGGATGATGAGGCGGTGGTTCTTCGGGCCCGAAGGCCCGGACCTGGAGGAGTTCTTCGGCCCGCCGCAGCAGCGCCGGCCCGATCAGGATCGGGAGCGGGATGAGGAAGAGTTCAGGCGGTACAACCCCGCGCTGCCCTACGGCAACGGGTCGGGCTGGGTGTACGACTCCCAGGGCCACATCATCACCAACAACCACGTCATCGAGGGGGCGGATGAGATCCAGGTGCACTTTGCCGACGGCACGCAGCGCACCGCCACCGTGGTGGGCGTGGACCCTAACACCGACGTGGCGGTGCTGAAGGTGGACGCGGACAACCTTCACCCGGCCTCCATCGCCACCGGGCCAGTGGAGAAGGGCGACATCGTCTTCGCCTTCGGCTCGCCGTTCCGGTTCGATTTTTCCATGAGCCAGGGCATCGTCTCCGCCACCGGCCGAAAGCACCTGGGCATCCTGGGGCCCTCGGGCTATGAGAACTTCATCCAGACCGACGCGGCGATCAACCCGGGCAACTCCGGCGGGCCGCTGACCAACATCTACGGCCAGGTGGTGGGCATGAACACCGCCATCGTCAGCCGGGCGCTGGATCCACGCATGGCGGGGAACATCGGCATCGGCTTTGCCATCCCGGTGGACATGGTGGTGGACGTGGCGGATGAGATCATCCGGACCGGGCGGGTCCGCCGCGGCTACCTGGGCGTCTACATCGACGACCTGACGCCCCAGATGGCCCGCACCTTCAACTACGAGGGCACCAACGGCGCGCTGGTGGTGGACCCGATCCCCGGCAGCCCCGGGGCCAAGGCCGGGCTCCAGGCCGGCGACATCATCACGCAGGTCAACGGCCAGTCGATCCGCTCCGCCAACGAGCTGCGCTACCGCATCGCCTCGCTGGAGCCGGGCAGCCAGGTCAAGCTCACCGTCTTCCGCGAAGGCCAGACGCGCACGATCGAGGTGACGCTGGAGGAGCTGCCCGGCCCGCAGGCCAGCCAGCAGGGCCCCCCTGGCGAGCCCGGCCCGAGCACCCAGGCTGTGGGCATGCAGACCCTGCGCAAGCTGGGCATCGAGGAGATCCAGGCGTTCACGCCGGGGATGGCCCAGGAGCTGGGCGTGGATCACGTGCCGGGCGTGCTGATCGAATCGGTGCGGCCCAACTCGATCGCCGCGGTGGCCGGCCTGGACCGCGGCACGATCATCCTCCAGGTCATGGGCCAGGATGTGGCCAGCCCGCAGGACCTGATAAGCCAGGTCGAGAAGTTCGAGCCCGGCCAAGCCATCCGCCTGCGCGTCGCGCAGTGGAACCCGCGAGACAAGTCGATGCTGCGCCGCTTCGTGGTGCTGGAGCTGCCCGCGGATTGACCGATCCGCGTCAGCCCATCGCCCGATCGCCCCGCTTACGCCTGCTGCGCAGCAGCGGGCTGGAAGCGCCACGGCCCAGCAGCGGTGCGCCGGGCAGGCGGGCTTGAGGTGTTTTCTTTGGAGATTTCGGCTACGTTGAAGACCGCATGACTGTTGCTGTCGATCCATCGTCTGCCAAGCCGGATCAGGAAGCGCCGCCCCAGCGGCCGCTGCTGGAGGTGCGCGACCTGAAGACGTACTTCCCCGTCAAGCGCGGGCTGCTCCGCCGAACGGTGGGCTACGTCAAGGCGGTGGACGGCGTGTCGTTCGACATCGGCCCGCGCCAGACGCTGGGGTTGGTGGGCGAGTCGGGCTGCGGCAAGAGCACCGTCGGGCGGACCATCCTGCGGCTCATCGAGGCCACCAGCGGGCAGGTCTACTTCGACGGTCAGGATGTGCTGGCCGCCAGCCGGTCGCAGATGAAGCGGCTGCGCAGGCAGATGCAGATCATCTTCCAGGACCCCGTCGGCTCGCTCAACCCGCGCATGACCGTGGGGCGGATCATCGGCGAGCCGCTGGCCGTCCACCGCATCGCCCGCGGCAGCGAGCTGGAGGACCGCGTCGCGGCGCTGCTCAAGCAGGTGGGCCTGCTGCCCGAGCACATGCGGCGGTACCCGCACGAGTTCTCAGGCGGTCAGCGGCAGCGCATCGGCATCGCCCGCGCCCTGGCGCTTGAGCCGCGCTTCATCGTCTGCGACGAGCCGGTCAGCGCGCTGGACGTGTCGATCCAGTCGCAGATCCTCAACCTCCTGCGCGACCTGCAGGACCAACTGGGCCTCTCCTACCTCTTCATCGCGCACAACCTGGCGGTGGTGGAGCACTTCTGCGACCGCGTGGCGGTGATGTACCTGGGCCGGATCGTCGAGCTGGCCGACCGCGACACGCTCTATCACCACCCGGTGCACCCTTACACGCAGGCGCTTCTGTCCGCGGCGCCGGACCCGAATCCCACCCGTCGGCGTCAGCGCATCATGCTCGAAGGCGACGTGCCCAGCCCCATCAGCTACCTGCGAGAATCGGCGCGCAAGACCCGCAGGCCCACCGGCCCAGCGGTGCGCCGCCACGGCCAGGTGCTCTACATCGACCGCGACAGCCTGCTCCACCGCCCGCCGCTGGAGCCCGTGCCCGGCGAGCCGGGACACTGGGTCTCCCGCTGGGACGCGAGCGAAGAAGAAGCGTTGGGTGCTTCAAAGTAACCGCGCTCTGTCCGGGGGCCGCGCCCCTATCGAGAGAGATTTTTTGGATACAGCACCATTTTGGGATGCGGCACCAGCCGCGCCCCCGTTGGGGGCGGGCTATTAGAAATCTCCCCCCAATCCTTAACTTCTCTCTTTTCTTTCTCTGCGGTTTGTCCGCGCTGCCCCTTCCGGGGGCTGCCCCCTGCCCTCTAGTTCGAGGCGTCAGACGCGGAAGATGGCGCCGAGCTTTTTGCCCATCAGGACGCTGGCGCCCAGGAGGGTGACGCTCAAGAGGGCCATGCCCCACACGCCCAGGGCGGAGGCAATGGCAGGCCCGTCGCCCAGGCGGTTGTAAAGCTCCCAGATGGCCTTGGTGATGGGGAAGTGCTGCTGCTTCTGGGCCAGCACGAGCGAATCGCTCACCTCGAGCATCGCGAAGGCGAACACGAGGATGCCGCCGGCGATCAGGTGAGCCAGAATCAGCGGCGTGACCACCCGACGGAGGGTGTAAAGCGGCGAAGCGCCCAGGCTCAACGCCGCTTCCTCCAATGAAGAAGAAGTCTGCTCCAGCCCAGCGGCAGCGGAGCGCACCACGTAAGGCAGCCGGCGCATCGCGTAGGCGATCACCAAGAGCGGCACGGGATTGGGCGACTGGCCGACCACGCTGAGCCAGCCCTCCAGCGGGCCGCCCTTGCCCAGCGGCCAGGTCAGCGTCATCGCCACGTAGCCGAACGCCAGCACCAGGCCCGGCACCGCCAGGGGCAGCATGCTCAGCGTGTCCAGCAGCCACCGCCCCGGCACCCGCCGCCGCACCACCAGGTACGCGATCGCCAGCCCCATCGCCACCGCCAGGACCATCGCAGCCAGCGCGTAGACCAGGCTGTTGTGGATGGCGTCGGTGGTCAGCTCGTGCGACAAGGCAGCCTGGTAGTGGCTAAGCGTCCAGGCCCGTGGCAGGACGGAGCGATACCACGTGCCCTGCACGCTGAAGGACCAGATCACCACGCCCACGTGGGGCAGGATGGCCAGGGCGGTGACGAGGAGGAATAGCGCCAGCGCCGCTCTGCCTCGCCAGCCGCGCAGCACGGTGGTGGAGGCAGCGACCGCGGCTTTGCCTTCCATCGCGTACGCCTGCCGGCCCAGCGCCAGCCGCGCCACCACGTACGACAGGACCGCCACCGCCAGCATCACCACCACCAGCGCGAACGGGCGCGGGTTCTGCGCCACCTCGCTAAGCCCCCAGAACACCTGCACGGGCGTGACGGCGTAGAAGTCGAACATGAGCGGCGTGCCCAGCTCGGTGAAGCTCCAGATGAACACGATTGTCGCGCCG
>DASVCG010000488.1:0-4591 GCA_036381755.1 Phycisphaeraceae bacterium
CGGCGGTGGTGCAGGCGATGCGCAAGACCACGCAGACATCGCTTTACCTGGATCGGCTGGGGCCGTTCTTTGTTGGGCGAGCGGTCTGGCAGTCGCAGTCGGCGTCGAGTCAAGCGGGTCAAACGAGTCAAATGAGTCAAAAAAGCTGAGTCGCCCACCTTTCATCCGGCAGCGGGCATAGTCGATGATCATCGAGAGATGGAGGTCGACGGCTTGACCTGTTGCTGGGCGCAACAAAGATCAAGTGATTAACCTTTTGGGGGATCAGTCTGTCAGGTCAGGCGGTTAGAGCCCGCTTGAGCACGTGAATGCCATATTGATGGGGAGGGACAGCCGTGAGCAAGGAGGCGTTCCGCGGGGGCTGGCAGCCGAACGATGCCAGTCGGGGGTTGGCGATATTCGGTTTCCTGTGGGGGATGTATGCCCTGCTGCATCTGACGTTTACGTATTTCCGCTGGTTCCGCTTATCGGGGGTGGAGCCGGTGCTGGGCGGGGCGATGTATGTCGCGGCGCTGGCGCTGATCCTTCGGCCGGGGGCGGTGGGGCGTCTGGCGATCCTGGCGGTGTGCTGGGTGGCGTACAAGGGCTATCTTCTGCCGGACATCGCCAATCATGAGCTACTGACCGTCCTGATCAATTTGACGCTGCTGCTGGCGATCGGGTATCGCGCCCTGCGTCGCGAGGCGGGGGGCGGCCTGGCCGCTGCGGTGTACGCTGACGTAGCGCCGCTGCTGCGTATCGAGCTGCTGCTTCTGTATTTCTACGTGGTGCTGCACAAGCTGAATGGGGATTTTCTCAACCCGTCGAGCAGTTGCGGCTGGTCGTTGTACACGCAGATTGCGGATGATCTAACTTTTCTGCCGCGCTGGTCGTGGCTGCAATGGCCCATGATTCTGGGGACGCTGGTGATCGAGGCGGCGATCCCGGTGCTGCTGGTCTGGCCGCGCACGAGGCGGGCGGGGCTGGTGCTGGGCGTGGCGTTTCACATGCTGTTGTCGCTGCATTCGAATTTGTACATCGCCAGCTTTACGTCGATGCTGCTGGCGCTTTACAGCCTGTTCATGCCCCCGGTGGCGCTGGAGCGGCTGGCGATCGCGGATCGGGCGCAGGGGACGGCGTGGGCGCGTCAGGTGATGGCGGCGGCGGCGGTGGTGGCGCTGATCCTGGGCGGGGCTGGCGCAGCAGCCTTCGCGGCCCAAGGCGCGCCGCTGGACCGTACCGAGCTGATCCGCACGCTGCACCGCCACGGGCCTGAAGCTGCGCGGTGGCTCTGGTTCGCCTGGGCAGTCGCCTGCGTGCTGGTGGCGGGGTCGGTGCTCCGGTCGGGCTGGCCGCGGTCCGTGCCGACGGCGGCGATGCTGCTTCGCCCGCGATTCACCCCGGCCCTCATCGTGCCGGTGATCGTCTTCCTCAACGGCCTGTGCCCCTACGTGGGGCTTAAGACCGAATCGTCTTTCGCCATGTACTCCAACCTGCGCACCGAAGGGGGGCGGACGAACCATCTGTTCATGCCCGTGCGGTTCCGGCTGGCGGACTACCAGGAGCAATTGGCGACGGTCGTGGATTCCTCCGACCGGCATCTTAAGCGGCTGGCAGAACTCGGCGAGCGGTTGCCGCTGTTCGAGCTGTACCGCAGGGCCTATCGGGAGAAAGATCCGTCGTTTTTCGTGGTATTTGAGTATGAGGGGCGGGAGCACCGGATGACCGCGGGCGGGCGGACGGATTTGGCCTTATCATCCACCGCGGGGGCGGGGTCCTGGCTGGCCCGGAAGTTGCTGCATTTCCGCTCGGTCCCGCCAGAGGGAGCCCCCTGCTCGTGCCGGCACTAGCATGGGCACGGGCCCACGGCCTGCGGCGTCCGCTGCGTTGCTGCGGCGGGCTGTCATTGAGGATCAAGAATCCCGGGATTTGCGATATAAAGGCATGGCAGGCGGGGGGTTCGAGAGAACCAAGGATCATGGCACAGGCAACGCGATCGAATCGGTACGTGGGGGCAAGCCAGCGGCTTGAGGCGGTGGGGCAGGAGCACATCCTGCGGTTTTATGAGGCGCTGAGCCCCGCGGAGCAGACGGCGCTGCTGGACCAGGTTCAAAGCGTGGACTGGCAGGAGGTGGGCCGGCTGATCCAGACGCACGTGAAGCGTGTGCCGACGGTGGAGCTGCCTCAGCGGCTTGAGCCGCCGGCGTATTACCCCTATCGCCCCGGCCCGGAGCTGGCGGAGAAATACGAGCAGGCGCGTCGGCTGGGCGAGCGGCTGATCAGCGAGGGGCGGGTGGCGGCGTTCACCGTGGCCGGTGGCCAGGGCACGCGATTAGGTTGGGATGCCCCCAAGGGCACCTTCCCCGCCACGCCGATCCGAAACACGCCGTTGTTCGGCGTTTTTGCTGAGTATCTGCGGAAGGTTCAGAGCAAGTACCGCGTCCGCATCCCGTGGTACGTGATGACCTCGCCGCTCAACGACGCGGCGACGCGGGCGTTCTTCCAGGAGCATCGCTACTTCGGCCTGGAGCCGGACCAGGTGATGCTGTTTCCGCAGGGGATGATGCCCGCGATCGATCGCCAAACGGCCAAGGTGCTCATGGAGGACCGGGGGCGGATGGCGCTGTCGCCCAACGGGCATGGCGGGTCGCTCAAGGCGCTGCACGACAGCGGCGCGCTGGCGGACATGCGCCAGCGGGGCGTGGAGCACATCAGCTATATCCAGGTGGACAACCCCTGCGTGAAGGTGATCGATCCGCTGTTCATCGGCCTGCATGCGCTGGATGAGGCGCAGATGTCCTCCAAAATGCTGCCCAAGGCGTATCCCGAGGAAAAACTGGGGGTGTTCTGCAAGGTTGATGGGCGGATCGCGGTGATTGAATACTCCGATCTGCCGCAGGAGCTGGCGCAGCAGCGCGAGGCGGGCGGGCAGTTGCGGTTCCGTGCCGGCTCGATTGCGATCCACGCGATCCGGGTGGATTTTGTCGAGTCGCTAAACGCAGGCGAGGGTTTTCGTTTGCCGTTCCACCGCGCGGAGAAGAAGGTGCCGTACCTGGACCTGGAGACGGGCCGGCGCGTGGAGCCTGCATCGCCCAACGCGGTGAAGCTGGAGACGTTTGTTTTTGATGCGTTGCCTTTGTGCAATGTGTCGATCATCTACGAGACGGACCGGGTGGAGGAGTTTGCGCCGATCAAGAACGCGGAGGGGGTGGACAGCCCGCAGACCAGCCGGGACTTGCAGGTGGAGCGTGCGGCGCGTTGGCTGGAGGCCAGCGGCGTGCGAGTGCCAAGGGACGCTGAAGGCAAGGTGCAGGCGACGATTGAGATTCAGCCGACGACGGCGATCGAGCCGGCGGACCTGCAAGGGGTGAAGCTGCCGGCGCAGATCGAGCCGGGTAGTCAAGTGCTGCTGTGAATGCATCGGGGGCGTGGCGTGAGCTTGCGCGCGGTGTAAGTTGGCACGCGGCTAGACCGGCGGCGGAAGATGAAGCGAAGATGAGGGGCGGCTAAGCCGCGATCGAGCAATTCTGCTGGCAGCCAAGGAGGCGGTCATGTCGCGTCAGGTCCTGATCATGTGGGCGACGGCAGCAGTGATCGCAGCGGCGTGTGCTGCGCAAGCCCAGGAGCCGCCTGAACCGCCTGCGGGCGTGTGGGTGCGGCCGGGGTATGAGTTGAGCGTGGCGCTGGAGCTGGAGCATCGGCCGCGCTTCATGATGCTGGACCCGCAGGGCACGCTCTATATCAGCGTGCCCCGGCCCGGGCGAATCCTGGCGGCGCGGGACCGCGACGGCGACGGCTATTACGAGCAGGTGACCACGTTCGTCGACGATTACCCCACCGCGCACGGCATGTTCTGGCACGAGGGGGAACTGTGGTTCACGCAGTCCGGCGCCATCCACCGGGCGCGCGACGCTGACGGCGATGGCGTGGCGGACGAGGTGGTCACCGTCATCCCCGAGGGCGAGCTACCCAGCGGCGGGCATTGGTGGCGGTCGATCCTCATCCACAACGGCCGGCTCTACACCAGCATCGGCGACAGCGGCAACATCACCGACGAGACCGATACCGACCGTCAGAAGATCTGGTCCTACTCGCTGGACGGCTCGGACAAGCGGCTTTTCGCCTCGGGCCTTCGCAACACCGAAAAGCTTGTCGTGCGCCCGGGCACCGACGAAATCTGGGGGATGGACCACGGCAGCGACTGGTTCGGCAAGCCCCTGGGCGAGAGCCGCGATCAGCAGCCCGTCACGAATCTTAATCCGCCTGATGAGATGAACCACTACATCGAAGGCGGGTTCTACGGCCACCCGTTCATCACCGGCAATCACGTGCCGCGCTATGAGTATGCAGAGCGGCCCGACATTATTGAGCTGGCGGCGAAGACGATCCCGCCCGCGTGGAAGACCGGCGCGCACTGGGCGCCCAACGCGATGACGTTCTACACGGGCGACCAGTTTCCGCAGGATGTGCGCGGCGACGCGTTCGTGGCGTATCACGGCTCGTGGAACCGCAAGCCGCGCGGGGGCTACCAGGTGACGCGCGTGCTCTTTGAGGGGGGCGTGCCCTACGGCGAGCTGCCCTACGTCAAGTTCCTCACGCCGGAGCACGAGGT
>DASVCG010000489.1:0-5182 GCA_036381755.1 Phycisphaeraceae bacterium
AAAGGCCGGCTATCACCCCTCCACCGGCTGGTTCATCCTGGGCGAGCTGATTCAGCGCGTCAGCGGCAAGCCCGTCAGTGACTACCTCCGCAAGCATGTTTTGGAGCCAGCGGGCATGATGGATAGCTGGGTCGGCATGCCCGCGAATCGCTACGAAGCCTATGGCCCGCGCATCGCCCCGATGATGGACGCCACCCGCCAGCCGCCTGCGCCCTCGGATCACACCACAGCGGCTTACCTCGTGCCCCCGTCGCCCGGCTCCAACGCCTGCGGGCCGATTCGGCAGTTAGGGCGGTTCTACGAGATGCTCCTGGCCGGCGGCCGATGGGAAGGGCAGCAGATCCTCTCGGAGCAGCACGTGCAGCAATGGACCAGCCCGCAGCGCGTCGGCCTGTACGACCACACATTCAAATATCCCGTGGATTGGGGCCTGGGCTTCATCATCCAGTCGCAGCAAAACAGCCCCGAGCCGATGCCCTATGGCTTTGGCCCACACGCGTCGAGGCGGGCCTTCGGCCACGCGGGGATGCAGTCCTCGGTCGGCCTGGCTGATCCGGCACACGGCCTGGTCGTAGCCATCGCCTTTAACGGCATGCCCGGCGAGATGAGGCACCAGCGCCGCATGCACGCGGTCCTGACAGCACTGTATGAGGACCTGGGCTTGGCGCAGCCCGCTGCAGCGGTGGAGCCGTCCAAATCCTCCTAGGCCGGCCCTTACATCGATCTTGCCCCGCCTCCCAGCAGCCCCGCGGCGCTGCGCTGAAAACACACGCCCTCTCGCCCCGCGCAAGCGATGGACCGATAAGGATTTTCCCGTGCCACTGGGCGCTATCGGCTTTGTCGCGCAGCGGGCGTGATAGTAGAATCGCCCCATGCCGTGGGTCCGGCTCATGCTGCTTGTAGGGGGGATGATGGGGGTGACCGCGGTGGCTGGGTGCAACAAGCCGCTGTTCCCCAATGATGCGCCCCGCACGCCTTACGAGCGCTATCAGGCGCTGCGCGGGCGTCAGCGGCCGCTTTATGAGCTGGATCAGTTGGGCAACCCCCAGCCGGCGCTGCGCGAACGGCTCGAACCGCTGGATCGGCCGTAGAAACGGTACAAACGGTATTCTTATCGCGCTTCAGGGGGCAGAAATTCAAATCGTTCCGCGGCCTTGGCCGATGATTCGTGCAGCGGGCGATTCTCCCCAGGCTGGAAGCAAGCTGCCGTGACGCGACGCAAAAAGAAGCTTGACATGGTGCCGGATCAGCGGACCCTGATCGTGCTGGGCTCGTTGATCGGGGGGATGACGCTCATCAGCGGGCTGCTGCTGGTGCTGGAGCCGGGGCCGGTCGCTCCCTTAAGCGGCATCACCCTGACCTCCGTGGACGTCAGCGGTCGGCCGGCGGACAGGCTCTTCGGCTCCTCCCCCTCCCACGCCTGGCAGGCCATCGTCATCCACGACAGCAACACCCTCCAAGGCTCCTCCCGCACCCTCAACGAGCTTCATGAGAAAATGGGTAGGAAGGGGTTAGGGTATCACTTCGTCATCAACAACGGTCAGGGAGAGGCCGACGGGCTCATTGAGGTGGGCTTCCGCTGGACACGGCAGCTCCCCGGCGCCTATGTGGAGGGCCAGGGGGCTGAGTGGTTCAACCGAAACGCCATCGGCATCTGCCTCATCGGCGACACCGACCGCCAGCCGCTGACCCAAGCCCAGCTCCGCGAGTTGGTCTGGCTGGTCCAGCAGCTTCAGCGGCAGTACAACATCCCCGGCGACAAGGTCGTCGTCCAGATGGGCGAGCAGGCCTCCGTCACCTTCCCCCACCTGTGGTTCCGCCAGCAACTGCTCAATCCCACCCTGCCCTAAACGCGGGCGCAGCACCCACCAACCCGGTAAAATGTTCCATGGACCGTGCGCTATTCCAGGTGTCCTTTGAGAATGCTTATGAGGATTGGGTATACGATAAAGATTATTCCCGCCTGGGACTAGGCGGTTGAGCCTGGGCGGTCAAGATTCGGTTGGGCCGAGTCGATCATTCGCTTATCCTAAAAGTGTGGCTTGTACCGGATCCCTCGAGAGGATAAATTGGCGTAACGTTATCCGGCATAGTTATTTGGTTATCCGGGATAACTTGATGCCAGGAGGGCAAGACACCCTGGGGCGGGGTCTTGGGAGGCTATGACTGTTTCCCCCCCTGCGACGGCGTGTCGTCGTTCCCATGGCTGAGTTTCACGAGATCGCGGGCTACGAAGTAATCGCCACGCTCGGCTATGGGGCCAGGAGCACCATTTATGCCGTGCGCGATCGTGCCGGCCACGTCTTCGCCCTCAAGCGCGTCGTCAAGTCCTCGCCCAGCGATCAGCGGTTCCTCGACCAGGCTGTCCTCGAGCATGAGGTGGCCAGCCGGTTCGATCACCCCTCGCTCCGCCACAGCCACAAGCTCATCCGCCAGCGGAACTTCATCCGCACCTCCGAGGTGCTGGTGTTGATGGAGCTGGTTGACGGCGTGACCCTGGAGCAGCACCAGCCCCCCCGGCTGATCGACCTGCTGGAAGTCTGCAAGCAGGTGGCCCAGGGCCTGGGCGTGATGCACGCAGGCGGCTATGTGCACGCGGACATCAAGCCCAACAACATCATGGTGACGGAGGGGGGCGGGGTGAAGATCATCGATTTCGGGCAAAGCTGCCCGATCGGGACCATCAAGGAGCGGATCCAGGGCACGCCCGACTATATCGCGCCCGAGCAGGTGCTTCGGCGGATGATCACGCCCCAGACCGACGTGTTCAACCTGGGGGCGACGATGTACTGGCTCTTCACCCGCCGACACGTGCCCACGCTGATTCCTAAGAACAAAGCAGGAACGGCTTTACGCATACCGGAGCGTTGTCAGCCGCCCATCGAGCTCAACCCGGAGGTCTCGCCTGCGCTGTCCAGCCTGGTGATGGACTGCGTGGAGCCGGACCCGCGGAACCGGCCAGAGTCGATGACGCATGTGGTGGACCGCCTGGATATCGCCATCGCCCAGATCAAGCGCCGCCAGTCTACCCAGGAAACCGACGTTTCCCAGGTCCGCCAGACCAGCTAAAGCCTTTCATACCAAAGGGTAGGGGGCAGCCCCGGAAGGGTCAGCGGGTAGGCGGTAGAGGGTAGGCGCTGGCAGAATCAATGTCGCCACTCGAGGTCGGGGGTTGCATCAAAAGCCCGCCCCCAACGGGGGCGCGGCTGGGGTTACGGGGCAGAAAACCGCAAATCGTGAATTGGGCCGTTTTGACCTCTCACCCGGCAGCAGCGGGGGCGGGCGCCGCGGTGTTCTGAAGCATCCGCTCCAGCGCCACCAGCGCCCAGCGTTTTTCCTCAGGCGGCACCTCGATCTGATTGACCACCTGTCCCTGGGCCAAATTGTCCAGCACCCACAGCAGGTGGGGCATGTCGATTCGGTACATCGTGGTGCACAAGCACTGGCATTCGCTGAGGATACGGGCCTCAACACCCCGCTTGGCCGCTTGGCGGACCAGGCGGTCGACGAGGTGGACCTCCGTGCCGATCGCCCAGCGTGAGCCGGGCGGAGCCGACTCGATAGCGCGGATGATGCCCTCCGTGGAGCCGGTGCGATCGGCCTTGAGGACCACCTCGTGGGTGCATTCGGGGTGGACGATGACGGTGACATCGGGCCACTGGGCGCGGACCTGGTCGACGTGCTCCGGCCGAAAGAGCATGTGGACCGAGCAGTGGCCTTTCCAGAGGATGAAGGTGGCGGACCGGATCTCTTCCTCATCGAGGCCGCCCAGGCCGTCAGGATGGCGGGGATCCCAGACGACGGTGTCGCGCTGGACATCGTAACCCATGGCCGCAGCGGTGTTTCGGCCCAGGTGCTGATCGGGCAGGAACAGGATTTTGACCTGCTGGCCCGGCTCCAGGGGTTCGGCTCCACCGGCCATGGCCCATTGGAGCACCTGCTTGGCGTTGGAGCTGGTGCACACCGCTCCGCCATGCTCGCCGCAGAAGGCTTTGATAGCCGCGGAGGAGTTCATGTAGCACACGGGCACGACTCGGGTGGACGTGCCGGCGAGTATTTCGTGGATCTGCTCCCAGGCGTCGACGGTGTCGTCGTAATCAGCCATGTCAGCCATGGAGCAGCCGGCGCTGAGGTCCGGGAGGATGACCACCGTGCCGGGCGGTGCGAGGATGTCGGCGCTCTGGGCCATGAAGTGCACGCCGCAGAACACCACGTATTGGGCCCCCACCTCCCTGACCCGCTGGGCGGCCAGTTGGCTGAGCTTGAAGCTGTCGCCGGTATAGTCAGCGAAGCGGATGACATCATCCTGCTGATAGTGATGCCCGAGGATGACCAGCTTCGAGCCCAGCTCCTGCTTGCGCGCAGCAATCGCCTGGGCGAGCTCCTCATCGCTCATGGACGTGTAGTGGGACGGTAAAGCGGGCTGCCAAAGCATGGTCACCTCTCGCAGCAGCGGGAAGTGGGTCATTATAGAGCAAGATGAGGCAGGCCTCCTTGACATAGAGCAAGGAGGGGCAAGAAGTCTGGTCGCCGCCCAATCAAGCCGGGCCCGGCCGGGGCCTGCGTCCATGCAATGCGTAAAAGCATTCCGCCCTCTCGCCTCCCGGTGGCCAGGTGGCCGGGCGGCGCAAAACATCCCCTCACCCGCAGGCGGCTTGATCCAGCCTGAGCAGACTTCAATGGGGGCGCGGTTGCTGGAATGGGTCTAGTGAGCGCGCTGCCTCGCGTCCGCTGGCGGGCGTGGCGACCTGTCGCCAAGTGCTTCGATGGAGGCGATGTCGCAGCGCCGCATCGGGTTACTTGGACGCGGCCTGGTTGGGGTTCTGGCTCAGCAGGTCCTGGGCGAGGGTGATCAAACGCTCCAGGCGGACGGGCTTGAGCAGGTAGCCGTCCACGCCCAGGTTCTCAGCGTACTGCTGGTGCCGCTTGCCCTCGTTGGCGGTGACCATGATGATGCGGGGCGGGCTAGGGTTGCGCTTGATCTTCTCCATCACGAGGAAGCCGGAGCGCTTGGGCAGCATCATGTCCAGCACGACCAGGTCGGGCGGATCGGTCTCGCAGATGCGAACCGCGGTGTTGCCGTCGCCGCAGGTCTGGGTCAGGGCGCCTTCAGCCTGGAGGGCCTGATCGATGGCGGCGCGGACTTCGGGGTCGTCGTCGACGATGAGGATTTTCCGATTGG
>DASVCG010000490.1:0-7908 GCA_036381755.1 Phycisphaeraceae bacterium
CGTCGGCAAGCTCAAGAAGCTGGGCCCGGCACGGGGCACCGGCACGACCATCTACTTCCACCCCGACCCGACCATCTTCCCCAAGACCGAGTTCGACCCCGAGCTGATCCGCCACCGCCTGGAGGTCGCCAGCTATCTGCACAAGGGCGTGAAGGTCACGTTCATCGACCAGGTCAACGGCCGGGAGGAAACCTTCCAGCACGAAGAAGGGCTGGCGGACTACCTCAAGAAGATCCTTGCTGAGCGTCAGGCCAAGGCGGTGCACGAGTCGCCCTTTGTGCTGGAGCGCGAGAACGGCGAGGGGAAGGTGCAGTGCGTGTTCCAGTGGACCGAGTCCACCGATGAGCACGTGCGCAGCTATGTCAACGGCATCCCCACCGGGTCGGGCGGCACGCACGAGAACGGGCTGCGCTCGGGCCTGGGCAAAGCGGTGCGCAACTACATTGAGACGCACAACCTCACGCCGCGCGGCCTGACGATCACCGCGGAGGACATCCGCGAGGGGCTGGTGGGCGTGCTGAGCGTGTTCATCACCGACCCGCAGTTCCAGGGCCAGACCAAGGACCGGCTGAACAACCCGCAGGTGCAGTCGCTGGTGGACGGGGCGGTCCGCCAGGAGTTTGAGCAGTGGCTCAACGAGAACCGCACGATGGCGGAGGCGATCGTGGCGCGGATCATCCTCGCGGCACGGGCGCGGGAGGCGTCGCGCGCTGCTTCAGCGTCGGTGAGCCGCAAGAGCGCCACCAGCAATCGCCTGAACCTGCCCGGCAAGCTCAGCGACTGCACCCACACCAACCGACGCGACTCGGAGCTGTTCGTCGTCGAGGGCGACTCGGCCGGCGGCAGCGCCAAGCAGGGCCGCGACCGCACGCACCAGGCCATCCTGCCCCTGCGCGGCAAGGTGCTCAACACCGAGACCGCCTCGCTGGCCAAGGTTTTGGAAAACAAGGAACTGGCCGACCTGATCACCGCCCTGGGCTGCGGCGCGGGCAAGGACTTCAATCTCCAGAAGCTGCGCTACCAGCGGCTGATCCTGCTGGCCGATGCGGATTCCGACGGCCATCACATCACCACGCTGCTGCTCACGTTTCTTTACCGCCACCTGCCCCAGTTGATCCAGGCGGGGCGGGTGTACCTGGCGGTGCCGCCGCTGTACCGCATCGACATCGGCAAGGAGACCTACTGGGCCGCTGACGACGCCGACCGCGACCGCATCCTCAAGGAGAAGGCCAAGGGCAACGCCAAGCCCGAGATCACGCGGTTCAAGGGGTTGGGCGAGATGATGCCCAAGGTGCTTTGGGAGACGACGCTGAACCCCAAGACCCGTCGGCTGCTGCGCGTGGAGATCGACGATGCGCTGGAGACCGACCGCGTCATGAGCGACCTGATGGGCAAGGACCCCTCCGCGCGGTTCCGCTTCATCATGGAGCGTGCTGAGGAGGCTCAGGAGCTGGATGTCTGAATGTAGAGGGTAGGGGGTAGACGGTAGGGGGCAGGCGCGGACAAACCGCAGAGGCAGAGAGAAAGATAGAGGGCAGCCCCCTCACCCTACCCTATTCCGGGGGCTCCCCCGCAAGCGGGGGAGAGGGCTTAGTTAGGGGTCCCAACCCTCTATCTCAAGCCCTCGATCCCTAATCCTCAATCTCTCCTGTCTTCTCTGTGCTTCCGCGGTTTGCCTTTTCCTGCTCTCTGCCCCTTCCGGGGGGCTGCCCGCTGCCCCCCTATCTTTCTTGGCGATTTATCTGCGCCTGCCCGCTCGCTGCATCGATCCGTTGCGTTTCATCGCATACCCTTTTACGCTTACGCTTTATTCTTTTGCAGGCGGGCGTTCTGCTTCCTTTTAAGTTCGGGGCCTGTGGTGAGGGAATCAAGGGGGACCGGGTCTGCGCTCCAGCACGGGTGGCAGCAAGGCGGCGAGCCGGCAAGACGGCCCAAGGGCAAGTCGATCCGGCTGGCGCGGCGTCTGCTGTCGATCCCGGGGGGCGTCCGAATCCTGAGAATCCTGCGGCGAAGGCGGTGGCGGCGGTGGACTTCCCTCGGCGTGGGGATCGCGGTGCTGCTGCTGCTGATCGCGGTCCTGACCCGGGCCTGGCAAGACCCCTGGGCGCTGCCCCTGCCGCGCTCCATCCGGCTGTCGCTGCTGGAGCGCAGCATGGAGCAGGCCGGCCTGCCGCCGCTGCCTTCGCACGCCGCGGAGCTGCGGTTCGAGGTTATCCAGTCGTTCAACGCCCAGAATTTCTGGGTGGCCTTCCGCGCGCCGGAGGAGGAGGTCGAGCGGTTCGTTTCATCCGTGCAACTGGTCCGCCGTCAGGAAATCGACGCGTCGCAGCCGCTGTCGTCGCTCGGCAAGGACAACATGCTCGTTCCCCCCTGGTTCGCCGGCCATCGGATCACCCGCGGCTGGGTTTGCCACGTGGTCACGCCTCGCCGGAAGCACGCCTGGGTTTTCCAGGATGATCAGAGCGGGACGGTTTACTTGTTCTGGTATCTGTCGTTGACTCAGTGACCGCTTCGCGGGGGTGGCGCAGGCGTTTGCGATTGGGTCATCACGAGCCGGCGACGACTCGGCCGACGTTGAAGATCGGCAGCAGCAGGGCGATGGCGACGAAGCCGATCAGCGCGCCCATGATCGTGACCATGGCCGGCTCGATGAGCTGGGTGGTCTGGCGGACCTGCTGATCGAACTCCTCTTCGGTGAACTGGGCGATGCGGTCCATGACCAGGGCGAGCCGGCCGGCTTTTTCGCCCGAGAAGATCATCTGCGCCACGGGGGGCGGGATCAGCGGCGAGTCGAACAGCGCCTCGGAAAGCTGAGCGCCCTGCCTGAGGCGCGCATCGACTTTATCCCAAAGCTGGTGGAAGTAGACGTTGGCGGTGACCTGCCTGACGATGGCGATGATGTCGAGCATGGGCACGCCGGCGGTGATGAGCGTGCCCATGGTGCGGCAGCCGCGGGTGAGGTAGAGCTTGCGGAACAGCGGCCCGATGACGGGCGTGTGGAGCTTGAGGTAATCGATGACCTGACGGCCCAGGGCGGTGCGGCGCAAAACCATGAAGGCTGTCATCGCCGCGACCAGGGCGGCCAGGATCGTGTAACCGTGCTGCGTCACCTGCTCGCTCAGGATCATCAGCGCGCGTGTGGGCCAGGGCAGTGCTGCGCCGCGCGAGGCGTAGATCTCGGTGAAGCGGGGCAGCACGAAGGCGATGAGGAAGACGGTGACGCTGACCGCTGCCAGGAGCATGATGCAGGGGTAGGTCATGGCGGCCCTGACCTTGCGGGCGGTTTGATCCTCCTGCGTGAGGTATTGGGCGATGCGGTCGAGCATGCGTCCCATCGTGCCCGAGGCTTCGCTGGCGCGGACGAGGCTGGTCATGACGGAGGGGAAGGCGCGTGGGTGGCGGCGCAGGGCCGCGGAGAGCTCCCCGCCGGCCTGCACGTGAGCGGTCACGTCCGCCAGCACCTGCTTGAAGCGGGGGTCGGTGGTCTGCTGGGCGATGCAGTCCAGCGCTTCGCTCAGCGGCACGCCCGTCTCGACCATGACGCTGATCTGGTTGGCGAAGGTGATGACGTCGCGCGGCTTGACGCGGATGGAGCGGGTCGAGGCGGCGTCCGCAGCGGATGAGCGTCTTGCCGACGTCGGCGCGAGCTTGACGATGAACTTGCCCTCGCTGCGCAGCAGTCGGCCGGCGTCCTGGAGCGTGGCCGCCTGCACCACACCGCTGACCAACTGGCCCTGGCTGTCGCGCGCTTTGTAGCTGAATCGGGTCATGCGTGGTCGGCTCAGGCCGCGGTGGCGGTGAACAGCTCCTGGAGGGTGGTGAGTCCGGCACGGACTTTTTCCAGGCCGTCGTCGCGCAGCGTGCGGTATCGGCCGGTGGCGCCAGCCAGGCGGCGCAGCTCCTGCAAGCCGGCGCCGCGGCTGATGGCGTCGAGCGTCTCGTCGTCGGGGATGAACAATTCGTAGATGCCGATGCGGCCGGCGTAGCCCGTGTGGCGGCACTTGGCGCAGCCGGCGCCGTGGTAGAGGGTCTGAACCGGCGGCCCGCCCGGCGCCAATCGCTCCAGCGCGCGGGCCATCGGCGGGGTGATCTCCTGCGGCTCCTTGCACGCGGTGCAGATCTTGCGCACCAGCCGCTGCGCCAGCACGCCCTGGAGCGAAGCGGCGATGAGGTAAGGCTCGACGCCGATGTTGATCAGCCGCGTCACCGCGGAGGGCGCGTCGTTGGTGTGCATCGTCGAGAACACCAGGTGGCCCGTCAGTGCCGACTGGATGGCGATGCGGGCGGTTTCCTGGTCGCGGACCTCGCCCACCATGATCACGTCCGGGACCTGCCGCAGAAGCGCCCGCAGCGCCGCGGCGAAGGTGAAGCCGGCTTTTTCGTTCACCTGGAACTGGTTGACGCCCGGCAGGTTGTACTCGACCGGGTCCTCCACGGTGGAGATGTTGACCGCTGGGTCGTTGATCTCGTGCAGCGTGGCGTAGAGCGTGGTGGACTTGCCGCTGCCGGTGGGCCCGGTGACGAGGATGATGCCGTTGGGCCGGCGGGCCAGCGCGCGGTAGCTTTCGAGCAGGTCGAAGCCCATGCCCAGCTTGTCCAGGCCGGTGGCGGCGTTGCGCTTGTCGATGATGCGGATGACGACCTTCTCGCCCAGCTTGCCGGGCATGGTGGAGACGCGCAGGTCGATCTGTCGCTGGCTGATCATGACGCAGATGCCGCCGTCCTGGGGCAGCCTGCGTTCGGAGATGTCCATCCCCGCCATGATCTTGATGCGGCTGGCGATGGCCGGCAGCATCGTGTGAGGCGGCGACATTTTTTCGTAGAGCTGCCCGTCCACGCGGAAGCGGACGCGGCAGGCCTGGTCGGCCGGCTCGATGTGAATGTCGCTGGCGCCTTCCTGCACGGCTGAGTAGATCAGGTAGTTGACCAGCCGGATGACGGGCGACTCGCCCGCGGTGCTCTCCAGGTCGCTCAGGTCCGCCACCGGCTTGTGGACCAGCGCGAGCTCTTCCTCCTTGAACCCTTCGACCAGGTCATCGATGACGAAGACGTTGGCGTTGGGCAGGTGGGCCTGGAGGGTGGCCTGGATGTCCTTGGCGGTGGCGGCGACGACCTGGACGCTCAGGCCCGTGAGGCGCTGGACCTCCTCGACGAGGAAGACGTTGGCCGGCTCGTGCACCGCCAGGGTGAGCCGGCCCTCCACGACGAACAGGGGCAGCACGCCCTGTTTCTGGAGGAAGTCGCGGGGCAGCAGCTCCACCACTTTCGGATCAGCCACGCGCGGGCTGATGCGCGCAAAGGGCACGCCGTAGGCTTGGGCCAGGGCCTCCATCACCTGCTCGGGCGTGGCCAGCTTCAGCTCCACGAGCACCTCGCCCAGCAGCTTCTGGTGGCCGCAGGTGCGCTGATGGGCCAGCGCCTGCTCGAGTTGCTCGGGCGTCAGCAGGCCCTTTTCCACCAGCAAATCGCCCACGCGCGCAGCCTGGGGCGTGGCGGCGGGGTCGGATGACATCGGGCTGACGGCGGAGAAGGGCATGGCGTCACCTCAAGCTTTTGAGCGCGGAGGGCGCGTCGGGGTGAAGATCGAAGCGGCTAATTAACCGCGTGATCTGGAGGATGGTCAGGACGTTGTCCCGACAAGCCGCCAGCCGCACCTGCCCCAGCCGCTGGGCGCACTGCTCCTGGAGCCACAACAGCGCTTCGAGCCCCTGGGAGTCGACGAACTCCAGGTCGGCACAGTCGAGCACGAAGTCGCGGATGCGGTCCCGCTCCATGCGGTCCAGCGCCGCCTGTCGGAACCGCTGAACCTCCTCCGCGGTCAGCTCGCCCTTGAGGCTCACGACGCTGATCTGGTCGTAGTTGTCGCAGGCCAGTCTCATGACAGCAGGGCGCTCCGTTGCGGCGATGAAGCGTCAGCGAGGCCGGTCGGCTCAGCGGGGCCGGCCGGCTCGTCATACCGCTGATGCTTTCGGATCGCCCGCAGGTAAGGTTGAAAGTCCAGTTGAAGAAAAATCTTCGTCAGGTCGGGGTCGAACTGCCTGCCGCTGCACCGGCGGATCTCGCGGAGCACCTGGTCAAGCCCCATGGCCTGGCGGTAGGTGCGGCTGGAGCTCATGGCGTCGAACGAGTCGGCCAGGCAGATCAGCCGGCCCAGGAGCGGGATCTGCTGCGCCACCAGGCCGCGCGGGTAGCCCCGGCCGTCCCACCGCTCGTGGTGGTAGAGCACGCCGGGGATCAGGTCCTGCATCTGGCGGATGTCCGCCAGGATGTGCGCGCCGATCTGCGGGTGCATCTTGATCAGCGCGAACTCCTCGTCGGTGAGCCTGCCGGGCTTGCACAGCACCGCCTCGGGCACGCCGATCTTGCCCACGTCGTGGACCAGGCCGGCGATGTAGACGCGCTGGCAGGCCTGATCGTCCAGGCCGGCGGCGTGGGCCAGTTGACGCGACAAGAGCGCCACCCGCTCGGAGTGGCCGCGGGTGTAGGAGTCCTTGGCGTCGATGGCGCTGGTCAGGGCGTGCAGCGTCCCCAGGAACATCGCCTGCACGTCCTCGTAGAGCATCCGGTTGTCCAGGAAGATCGAGAGGCTGCTGGCCAGCGAGCCGCAGAGCTTGGAGTCGACGGTGCTGATCGCCGTGCCGTCGAGCTTGTTGCCCCCCACCAGCACGCCCAGCGGCTGGCCCTTGCGGCGCAGGGGCACCAGCAGCAGGTTGCGGGCAAGCCGGCTCAGCGGGGGCAGGTCCAGCGATGCGGTGTCGTCGATGACCGTGGGCTCAGCCTCCGCCCCGAACCGCTCCATCAGCCGCTGGCCCAGTTGCTTGAGCGTCGCATCGTCGCAGTCAATGGGCCCGGCGCGGAAGACCTGACCGGCCAGGTCCTCCAGGCGCGGGTCGTCCTCGATCAATTGCAGCGCGATCCATTGCAGGCCCACCACCTGCTGAAGCTCACGGCAGGCGTCGGTGAGGAACACCTGGGGCGGCTGATTCACCGCCATATTGCTCGAGAGCTTGTAGAGCAGGCTCAGCTCTTCGTACGACTCGGACAGCTCCTGGCTCAGGGTCTGGATCTCGTCGGTGCGGCGCTGGGCCTCGCTGATGTCCTGGCACATCCAGGCCAGCGTCGCAGCCAGTCGCTGGACTTCCTGGGGCGTCAGCAGGGTGTGGGGATCGATGCGGCGGAGGGTGTCCTGCCAGTCCCGCTGATGCGCATCGCACACCAGGCGCAACTGGTCGGACTGGAGCAGGTCCGGCCCCAGCATCAGCACCGCGGTGACGGGCCAGGGCGAAAGCGCCCCGCTCCGCCTGCGCTTGGCCAGCGGCAGGGGCGCAAGCGTGACGCCCGGCCAGATCGGCACCACCTGGCTGGTCCCTTCACTCAACGCCGGCCAGGCTTGGCGCAGCGCCGCAGCGAACGGGGGCGACTGGAGAATCAGCCGCTCGATCCAGCGGGCCTCCCCTAATGGAACAGCTCGGCCGTCGGGCCCCACGCCCACCGCCGTCAGCCCCAGAGCTTCCAGCCGTTCGCACAGCCGCGGGGACAGGGCCTGCGGCTGGGCTTGCATGAGCGCACTGATCACTGGGCCTCTACTCCTTCCACACCTGAAGGCTGCCCCCCAACCAACTCCTGCACCCGCGCCAGAATCTCACGCGGGCTGAACGGCTTGCTGAGCACCGACACGATGTTGGTCTGATCCAACTGCTCCTGCGCGAGGCTGAAGCCCCGCGCGGTGAGCATCAGCACCGGCGTATTGCGCGTGGACGGGTGGGCCTTGAGCTGGATGGCCAGCTCCAGGCCGGTCATGAACGGCATCTGGTAGTCGGTGATGACCAGCGCCGGCTGATGCTCCAGCGCCGCGGCCAAACCTTCCTCGCCGTCCTGAGCCGTTACGATGCGGTAGCCGGCGTTTTG
>DASVCG010000491.1:0-7389 GCA_036381755.1 Phycisphaeraceae bacterium
GGTCGGCAACTGGCAGATCCGCGTCAAGGACCTGGCCTCCAGCCAAACCGCCCAACAATCCTTGCCCGTCGTGGCAGGCATCTAGCGCATCGCTCCTTCACCCGCAGCCGCTTGCAGCATATCGCCAGCGGCGCTGGAAAAAGTTGGTCGCGTTGCTGGGTGTGACCGCGTCGAGCAGGCGCTGGGTGTCCGCCCCGAGCGCCTCCACCTGGTGGACGGCGATGGCTATCGCACCAGTTGATAGATGTGGACCTCGAACGGCCCGAGCGCATCCACCCAGCCGCCTTGCTGGATGTCGAACGGCTCACCGCCTTCACCCACCGGGACCGCCCGCCGCCATCCCCGCTGATTGAGCGTCAGGCGGGCACGCACCGGCTTACGCCCCGTGTTCAACGCGATGAGGTAAGCCCCCGCGCTCTCGCCCTCGCTTTCGCTCGTGCGCCGAAACACCCTTGCCCGCACCGCCTCGGAGCTGGCCGACACCGCTCCCTCAACCGGCCCAGCAGCGATCGCGGGCAGGACCTGCTCCAGCTCGCGGGCAAGCGGTTTCCACACCTCCTCGATCCACTGCTGACCGTTGCCGCTTACGCCGCAAACTCTTATCTGTCCAACCTTAAAAAAGATCGCCCAGGGAAAGGGCAAGAAGAGAAACGATAAGAAACTATCAAAATAATGCTGTCAGCCTGCCGCCCCGCGCCGCCCTGGCCATCACCGCCCGGACCACCATCGTCGGCATACCCGCCTTGAATGCCCGCTTTGACCGCCCGCGACGCGAAGACCCGCCGCCCCCCTACGGGGCCGCCGGCCCTTCCCGATCCCCCACCGCCCTCAGGCGTTACTTTTCGGCCGGGCTTTTGGCCAGGTTTTTAGCCAAAAAAGCCTGGGCTACCTTCCACACGTCCCCGGCACCCATGGTGACGATGAGGTCGCCGGGGCGGGCGACGACCTCAAGCTGCTCCACGATCGCCTCGAAGGGGTACAAATGCATCGCCTGCACGCCCTTGCGGCGGAGGTGGTCCACCAAATCGCCCGCGGTGACGGCGTGACGCTCCTGCTCGCTGTCGCGCACGAAGTAGATGTGCGGCACGATGACGATGTCGGCCTCGGAGAAGCTGGCCGCGAACTGCTGCATCAGGAACCGCGTGCGGCTGTGCTGGTGCGGCTGAAAGACGCAGATGAGCCGCTGGGGCTGGTAGTGCTGGCGCAGGGCGCGGAGGGTGGTGTCCACCTCGGTGGGGTGGTGGCCGTAATCGTCCACGACGGTGACCGCCCCGCCCTCGACGCGCCGCTCGCCCAATCGCTGCATCCGCCGATCCAGCCCCTGGAAGCTTTCGATGGCCCGGACGATGTCGCCCCAGCCAGCGCCCAGGCGGTGGGCGGTGATGGCCGCGGCGGCGGCGTTGTAGGCCATGTGCTCGCCCGGCAAGGGGCTGCGCCAGTCCGCCACCGCCTGCCCCTTGTGGTGCAGCCGCACGTTCTGGCCCTTGATGCCCACGCGCCAGTCGGCCTGGTAGGCAAAGCCGATCGTCTCCACCTGGCAGTCCAGCCCGGCGGTGATCGCCAGGCGGTGGGGCATCTCGTGGTTGATCAGGAGCGAGCCGCCCTCGCCGGCCGGGGGCAGCTTGCGGGCGAAGACCGCGAAGGACTCGACGATCTCCTCCAGCGATTTATATACGTCCAGGTGGTCCGCCTCGACGTTGAGGATGATGGCGCAGGTGGGGTGGAAGTTGTGGAACGAGCGGTCGAACTCGCAGGCCTCGGCCACGAGGATGCTGCCCGGGCCCGTCCGGCCGGTGCGTGAGCCCCCGCCGATCTGCCGGCAGTTGGCCCCGACGATGAAGGACGGGTCCAGCCCGGCCTGGATGAGGATGTGGCTGAGCATGCTGGTGGTGGTGCTCTTGCCGTGCGTGCCCGCCACCGCCACCGCGGTCTTGCCCTGCATCAGCCGGCCGAGCATCTGGGCGTACTTGAGGACGGGCACGCCGCGCTGGCGGGCCTGGGCGACCTCGGGGTGATCGGGCCGGATCGCCGCGGAGATCACCACCAGGTCGCAGGAAGCGGGCAGGCTCTGCTCGGTCTGCTCATGCGTGACGGGGATGCCCTCCTCCTGGAGCGCCTGCGTGGTGCTGCTGGGGGTCATGTCCGAGCCGGTGCAGACCGCCCCGTGCCGGCGGGCCATCCGCGCCAGGCCCGACATGCCGCAGCCGCCGATGCCCACGAAATGGACGTGCTTGCCCGCCAGATCCGCTGATGCCGGCGTCGTGCTCTGGGAGGTCGACAGGCTCACCATGCCGATTGTATCGGCGGCGCCGGGGCGGGGGGATCGCAAATTCAGCCGCCCGCCGCGCCACAGGCCCCATCGAGGGCCCCCGCCGCCATCCCCCTGCTCTGCGGGCCCGCGGCGGATGCTGTTATGATCATGCCCATCATGAGCGAACCCATCGGCAGCTTCTGCCTGGTTCTTCACGGCCACTTGCCTTATGTGCTGCGTCACGGCACCTGGCCCCACGGCGAGGACTGGCTCTACGAAGCCGCTGCCGAGACGTATCTGCCGATCCTGGCCATGATCGACGAGTGCGTCTTCTTCAACGCCATGCCCAAGCTGACGATGGGCCTGACCCCTGTGCTGCTGGAGCAACTGACCCACGAGGACTTCAAGAAGGGGTTTGAGCGTTACCTGAGCGACCGCATCGACCGCGCCCGCCAGGACCGCCGCGAGTTCGAAACCCCGCCGACCAGCAACGGCCACATGGCCTACCTGGCCACGCGGTGGGAGGAGTTCTACACCAAGCTGCTGGAGCAGTTCCACGCGCTGGGGCGCGACATCCCCGGCGCGTACGCCCGCCGGGCCGCGGCCGGCTACGTGGAGATTCTCACCTCCAACGCCACGCACGCCTACATGCCGCTTTTGCTGGAGGATGCTTCCATCCGCGCCCAGGTCCGCGCGGGGGTGGCCAGCTCGCAGCGCATCCTGGGCTTCAAGCCCACCGGCATGTGGCTGCCCGAGTGCGCCTACCGCCCCGCTGGGCGCTGGACGCCGCCGATCCCCTGGGGCATCCGCGAGAACCGCATCGGCATCGAGCACCTGGTCGCCGACGAGGGCATCACCCACTTTTTCCTGGAACACCACCTGATCGAGCGGGCCCACAGCGAGTTCGTCCTCAACGACGGCCAATGGTGGAAGGTGAGCTGGGACGAGGCCAGCCAATACCCCGGCCGCGGCTGGCGCGACGTGCGCGAGCCGCATGGCGTCAACTCCGACGGCACGGGCCCGGCACGCGTCGCCGCCTTCGCCCGCGACCCCGAACCCTGCGAGCGCGTCTGGTCCGGCGACATCGGCTACCCCGCTGACGGCGTCTACCTCGAATTCCACAAAAAATGGGGGCCACGCCGCGGATTGCGATACTGGAAAATCACCGGCCGCAAGATCGACCTGGGCGACAAGCACCTCTACTACCCCGACGACATCCCCGGCAAGCTCTACGAACACACCCAGCACTTCGTCAACACCATCAAGGCCAGCCTGCGCCAATACCGCGACAAAACCGGCCGGCACGGCGTGGTCGTGGCCGCCTTCGACGCGGAGCTCTTCGGCCACTGGTGGTTCGAAGGCCCCCGCTTCCTCCGCGATGTCATGCTCACCCTCCACGCCGACCCCGACGTGTCGCTGGCCACCACCGCCGAGTTCCTCCAGCGTCACCCCGTGGACAAGACCGTCTCCCTGCCCGAAGGCTCCTGGGGCGAGGGTGGCGACCACCGCGTCTGGGCCAACGACCAGGTCAACTGGATGTGGGACATCGAGTACCGCTGTGAGTCCACCTTCGGCCGACTCACCAGCCAACTGCCCTGGCAGACCAACGTCCAGATCCGCGAGCTATTGGAAAAAGCCGGCCGAGAGCTTCTGCTGCTCCAGGCCAGCGACTGGCCCTTCGTCGTCCGACGCGGCCAGGCCGTCGATTACGGCATCAAACGCTTCATCCAGCACGTCTCCCGCTTCGAATGCCTGGCCGACCTGGCTGAAAAAGTCGCCCTCCACTCCGACTACCTGGGCCAGCTCAACGAGGTCGAGCGGTTCGAAATCCAGGACGCGGACCTCCACGACGTGATCTTCCCCCACATCGACCTGCACTGGTGGGACATGTGATCACGCGCCACGCTCAGCACACACAGCCACCCCGCGTCAAAGCCCGATGCGGCTTGATAAAGTGTTGGGATGAAAATCCTGCTGGCGACCTCCAACCCGCACAAACTCCAGGAAATCCGCGATATTTTTGAGCAGTGCGCCGCCCAGGCCCCAGCCGCGCAAGGCCAACCAGCCCGTCGGCTGCCCACGCTGATCTCCCTGGCGGACCTGGACGCGAGCCTGCCCGAGCCGGTCGAAGACGGCGACACCTTCGAGGCCAACGCTGTCAAGAAAGCCAGCCACTACGCCAAAGCCGCGAACCTGCCCTGCCTGGCTGACGACTCCGGCCTGGAGGTTGATGCGCTGGGCAAAGAGCCCGGCGTGCGCAGCGCGCGCTACGCTGGCGCTCACGGCCCACGCGCCCAAGTAGATCAGGCCAACAACAAGCTCCTGCTGGAGCGGCTGGGCGACACCCCGCCCTCGCAGCGCACCGCGCGGTTCGTGTGCGCCATGGCACTGGCCTTCCCGCAACAGGACCGCCCGCCCATCGTCGTGCGCGGCATCATCGAGGGCCGTATCATCACCCCCGATCAGGCTGACGACCCTCAACACCCCCACCGCGGCCGAGGCGCAAACGGCTTCGGCTACGACCCTTTGTTCTGGGTGCCCCAACTGGGCAAGACCACCGCCCAGCTCTCGCCCCAGCAGAAAAACGCCATCAGCCACCGCGGCCAGGCCGCCCGGCAAATGTTCAAGGTTTTAGAGCAACTCGGCTGGATCGAAAGATAGGGGGCAGGCGGCAGGCGCAAACAAAGTGCCTCTGTGGTTCGTCTTTCCCTACCCTCTGCCGTCTGCCCTTTCCGGGGGCTGCCCTCTTTAATTGTCTTAGTGCCTTGGCTCGTCGCGGAAGACGATGTTGTTTTGCTCGAGGAGGGTGCCCATGGCCTGGTAGAGCTGGGCGATGGAAGTCATGTACTGGGTCAGGGCCTGGACCTCCTGGGTTTCCGCGTCGGCCAGGCGCTGCTGGGCGTTGAGCTTGAGGTCCAGCAGGAATTCGGGGGTCAGGGCCACGCCGGCCTCCTCCTGCACCTCCAGGGCGCGCAGGTTCTCCGCTGCGGCCCGGCGGGCGGCGCGGGTGGCGCCGATCAGCTCGTAGGAGGTCAGCACGTCGCGCATGGCGTTCTTGACCTCCAGCACCACGGCCTGCGCTGCCTGGCGATAGGCCGTCGCGGCCTGGCGTCGCTCCAGTTGACGCTGCTCGTACAGCGCCTCTGCGGCACGGTTGCCGATGGGCGCTTCGAACTGTGCGCTCAACAGGTAATCAATGAAATCCAGGTCCCCCAGGCGGTCGTAGGCCTCGCCCGGCCCGTCGGTGCTCAGCCCGTTGAACCCCACGCTGGCCACCAGGTCCAGGATGGGCAGGCGGGCGTTGTCCGCGACGCGCTGACGGATCGAGGCGTCGTCGATGTTGAGCAACGCGACCTGAAGCTCCGGCCGCTGACGCAGCGCGGTGCTCACCGCGTCCAGCAGGCTGAACCGGATCGAGGCATCCGTCGGCTTATCCACCGGCAGGATCAGCGTCTCCTCCGACACCGGCAGGTCCGGAGCGTTGATGAGCTGCTTGAGCCGGTCTGATGCTAACCGCACCTGCTGCCGGGCGCGGATCACCTCGCTGCGGCGCAGCTCCACGAAGCTGGCTGCTTCGGTCAGCCTCACCCGCGTCACGTCGTAGGCGGCGCGCTGCTCCAGCCGACGGTAGTCCTCGATCGTGCGCTCCAGGAGCCGTTGCTGAATCAGCAGTTGCTGGCGGGCCAGCACCAGTTGCCAATAGGCCTCCTCCACGAAGAAGGCTGTTTCGATGAGCTGCCTGCGCAGGTCCTGCGCCTGCGCTTCGCGGGCGTTTTGGGCCAGGAAGATTTCCGCACGGTTGACGTCCGCGCCGAAGCTGCGCAGCAAGGGCTGGCGGAGGCTCAGCAGCACGTCGGCCTGATAGAAGCGGTCGACCGCGAAGACGCTGGGCTGGCGCTCGTCGCGGATCAGCCCCGTGCTGATGCTGGCCTCCCCGCCGGTGATCAGCGGCTGGCGGATGCCGGTCCGCAGCTCCAGCAGCTCGCTTTGGCGGTTGCTGGCCAGGCCGGGGATGGTGCCGCCGGGCTGGGGCGTATCCAGCTTCGTCCAGTCCGCGGTGGTGAAGAACACCGCGTCGAAGACCGCCTGGGCCTGCACGAGCTGCGTCGCGGCGATGGCCGGGTTCAGCCGCGCCACCGCCACGTCCAGGTTGTGCTCCATCGCCAGCTCGACGGCCCGGCGAAGCGACAGCTCCACCGCCTGCGCCCCTGTCCGGCCCAGCAGGTCCGAGCCCAGTTGCAGCGGCTCCTCTTCGTACGCCTGCACGCCGCTGATCTGGTCTAACTGCTCGATCCGCTCGGACGAGAGGCGCTGCTCCACCTCGCTGGGGTCCCGCTGAATCTGGATCACCCCCGCGTCGGCCACCGATTGCAGGTACGCGCGGTGCGAGGCCAGGAGCGACTCGCGCAGCTCCTCCTGCGCGGTGCGCTCCAGCGGGTGCGTGCAGCCGGCCAGCGCCAGGCACATAGCCGCTGCGCCCAGTCCGCTGCGGGGATGCGGGAACTTAAGGGCACTCATGGTGAGGGCGAATATAGGGCGGCGGGCAGGAGGCGTCAACGCGGCCCGTACGCTGTACGATATCCCCTGGTTCCACCTGGCCCCCGGCCTCGCCCAGCGCCCCCAGCCCCGGGTGCGGCTTTGGAAGTCGGGCCCCGGAGCCGGATCGTGTACATCGTGTACAATAGAGCGTTTGATCCTGACCCGCCTGCGGGCCGCCTGGCCCGGCGTCAGTTCCACGGAGACCGAGCATGCCGCGTCCGATGACCATGACCGAGAAAATCCTGGCCGCCCACGCCGGCCGGGCCCAGGTGGAGCCCGGCGAAAACCTCTGGGTCGGCGTGGACATCCTGATGACCCACGACGTGTGCGGCCCGGGCACCATCGGCATCTTCAAGAAGGAATTCGGCTCCGACGCCCGCGTGTGGGACCGCGACCGCGTGGTGATCATCCCCGATCACTACATCTTCACCGCTGACGGCAAGTGCCACCGCAACGTCCAGATCCTGCGCGACTTCGTCAAGGAGCAGGGCCTCCCCTACTTCTACGACGTCGGCACCGACCGCTACAAGGGCGTCTGCCACATCGCCCTGCCCGAGGAGGGGCACACCCGCCCCGGCGAGGTGCTCCTGGGCACCGAC
>DASVCG010000492.1:0-2626 GCA_036381755.1 Phycisphaeraceae bacterium
GAACACCTCGCCCTGCTCGATGCGCAGGTCCAGACGGTTTTCCAGCGCGATGCGGATCGCCTCCTCCACTTCCAATTCCAGCGGGCCGGCCCCCTCGCGCGAAGGCGGGGTCAATTCCGGCTCCACGTCGAACCGCACCACTTCCTCCTGGGCCTGCGACTCTTCTTCGGCGGCACCGATGCGGGCGCTGGCCGCCTCGGCCACGCGCACCAGTTCCTCCTCATCCAGCACGATGTCGGCATCGGTGGGCAGCCCCAGCGTCAGCTTGAACTGGTCCAGGGCGGCCTGGGCGTCCTGCAACGACCGAATCCATGCATCGCGGTCGCTCAATTCCTGCTGCCGCGACTGGCCCACGTCGTAGGCACGGGCACGGCCGGCGTCGGCCAGACGCCGCGTCCGCCTCGCCGTGCGGATCGTGTTGCGGTACTTCTCAGCCTGGTTCTCCACGCGGTCCTGCACGGCCAGCACGTCGAAGTACTGGTCGGCGACCCGCACGGCGAAATCCTGCTTGAAGTCCTCGAAATCCCAGATGGCGTAAATCACGTTGCGCTGGGCCTGCGTGACCGGCTCGTAGACGATGTGCCGCCCCGCGCCCCGCAGCAGCGGAATGTTCACGCTGGCATCGGCGATCAGGCCGATGGACGATTCCGCCCCGTCGGTGAGAAGGTAAGCCAGATCGACGCCGATGCGGCCGGCCAGACGCGCCCCGCTCTCCAGCCGGCGGGCGATGGAGAATGACCCGACGTTCTCGATGCCGGTCAGCGGGCTGCCGCCGCCGGTGCGGTCGTGGATCAGGATGCTTTCGAGCAGCCCGCCGTAGGTGTTGCGGAAGTCGTCCAGGGCCAGGTCCAGGTCCAGGGCCGACAGGAAAACGCTTTCCTTCTGCGTCTGGTATTCGCGGGAGTTGCGGGCGGCGACCTCCAGGGAATCGTTGAGGCTCAGCTCGAGCACGCGCAGCGTCCCGTCGTCCACCGGCGCATCGCCGGGCTGATAGCGCGCGGGGAAGTCATCTTCAGGCCAATGCTCGATGCGCGGCAGCGCCTCGGCCCCCAGCGACGCCGGGCCGGCGATCGGCAGGTCCTGGTCCACGATCAGGCGGCGGCGCAGCGTGTCGGCGGCGCTGCGAACCGTGAACGGCTCGGTACGCCCAAGCGCTTCCTTCTGACCGGCGGTGATGATGCGGTCGGCCACCTCGTTGGCCTCCTGACGATACTCCGCCGGCGTCTGGCAGCTTACAAGGCCGCACAACACCAGCGTCGCCACCGTCATTTTCCGACACACCAGCCCCACGCGGGCCCCAACCGTCCTTGTCATCATGCGACATCCTCTGGCCGTCCAACGTCCAATGATGGAACCCGATGTGGCCTTCGCGTCTTTAGTTGCGCCACACCGCGCGATTCTTCCCCCTGACCCACCCGGAACCTGCACAATCTTCAAAAGCTCAGGCCTCGCATCCTAACACGCACGCAAGGCTCTCGCATAACGCTGGTTGAAGTAGTTCCATTGCCGCCGCAAACGACGAGGCAGAGTACAAAGTGCAAGAGTACAAAGTACAAAGGACCGACCGGCGGCAAGCCCCCCTTTCAACTTTGTACTCTTGTACTTTGTACTTGGTACGATATCCCCCCATATGCCCGACCAGGATCCGGTCATCTGCCTCCGGGAGGTTGTCAAAAGCTTCGACGGTCGCACCGTGCTCAACGGTGTCACCTTCGACGTTCACCGCGGACAGACCCTGGTCATCATGGGCGGCTCGGGCTGTGGCAAATCCACCCTCCTGCGCATGATCATCGGGTCCATCCGCCCCGATTCAGGCTCGATCCGGCTCTGGAACCACGAGATCACCACCCTCGACGAACCGGGCCTCAACGATGTCCGCAAGCGCTTCGGCATCCTCTTCCAGTCCGGCGCCCTGTTCAACTCGATGACGATCGCGCAGAACGTCGCCCTGCCCCTCCAGGAGCACACCCAGCTCGACCCGATCACCATCGACATCATGGTGAAGATCAAGCTGGAGCTAGTGGGCCTGCGCGAGCATGCCGACAAGTACCCTGCACAGATTTCGGGCGGCATGAAGAAGCGGGCCGGGCTGGCGCGGGCCCTCGCGCTGGACCCGCAGATCCTTTTTTATGACGAGCCGTCGGCCGGGCTGGACCCGGTCACCAGCGCCGAGATCGACCAGCTCATCATCAAGCTCTCGCGCGAGCTGCAGGTGACCAGCGTCGTGGTGACGCATGAGATGGATTCGGCGTTCACCATCGCCGACCGCATGGTGATGCTCGACAAGGGCCGCGTGCTGGCGGTGGAGAGCCGGCAGTGGTTCGACGATCTGCGCCACAGCACCGCAGAGATGGAGGAGGGTCACGCGTTGATCCGCCAGTTCCTCCGCGGCGACGCCCAAGGCCCCATCACCCAGCGCAAACAGACTTCCAACTACGTCGAAGACCTGCTGGGCGAGGCGCCAAGCGGCGCCAAGCCGATGCCCAGCGTGGTGGCGACAAGGAAGTCCTGAGTCTTGAGTCTTGAGTCCTCAGAAACGCCCCGGACTCGAGCCTCAGAACGCAGGACTCAGGACCCAGAACCTATGGCTCGCGAATCAAACAACTTCAAAGCCGGCCTGTTCGTG
>DASVCG010000493.1:0-3970 GCA_036381755.1 Phycisphaeraceae bacterium
ACGCGCCCGCGGCTTCGACAAGCTGGTTGTTCTGGGCCAGCAAGGCGCCGAACTGCCGCCAGCCTTCGGAGAACACCGGCCGCGCTTCAAGCCCCCTGCGGTAATGCGCGATCGCCTCGCGGCCCTGGCCCCTGGCCGCGGCCAGCCGGCCCTGGAAAAACGCCCCCTGCGCCAGGTCCAGGTTCATCTGCCCCGCCCGCTGGGCCAGCCGTTGGGCGTCCTCCCACCGCTGCTGGCTCAGGGCCAGGTTGAACTGCATCTCGATCACCCGCGGGTGGTCGGGCTGAATCCCGGCCGCCTCATCCAGCGCCGCAGCCGCTTCCTGGAGCTGGCCCCGACGGCTGAAGATCTCAAACCGCATCAGCGCCCGCTCCAGCGGATCCTCCTGCTCCTCCACGAGCCGGTCCATGTACTGGCCGATCTCCTCCTGGCTGAGCTGGGGGCCTTTCTCCAGCAAGGCCAGGAGCCGCTCATCCGCCCCGGCCTCGCGAGCGCGGACGATGGCCTGAGCCACCGCGGTCTGATCCGGGTTGACCGACGCCCACAGCAAAAGCGCGCTGGCATCAGCCGGGTTGGCCTGGAGCCGACGCCCAAGCAGCGCCAGCGCGTCATCCTGCCGGTCGGCCAGTTGGTAGAGCGTCACCAGCGGGCGAATGATCTGCGGGTAGCGCTCCGCGTCGAGCGATTCGTAGATCGCGATGGCCTGATCCACCTGCCCGCGCAGGCCCAGCATCTGCGCCTCCAGCAGCTTCACCTGCGGGTCGTCCGGCGAGGCGATCCGAAGCGCCGCCAAGTGCCGCTCCGCCTCCGCGACCATTCCGCCACGCAGGTAGATCTCCACCAGCTCCGACCGCACGCCGGTCAGGGCAGGCTGGGCATCCAGGAGCGTCTCCAGCCGCTTGGCCGCTTCGCCCCAGTCGCCCATCTGGCGGTAGGTCCGCGAGGCCAGCAGCAGCGATTCAGCACCGCTGGAGCCATGGAGCTGCTGGGCGGCGCGGTCGAACTTGAGCGCCGCTTCACCCAGCCGGCCCCGCAGCAGCGAAACCTTGCCCTCCAGCAGCATCACCAGGGGCGATTGGCCCTGTAGATCCGTGCGGATGTCCTCGATGAGGCTTTCCACCTGCGACAACTGCTGATCGCGCGCCTCTTCCGACTCGACCTGAGACAGGCCGCCCAGCAGCAGGTTGGCCATCTGGAAGGTCGCGTCGATCTGGATCTGGCTGGCCAGCAGGAATCGGCTTGGCGTGGCGCGGGCGCTGGCGCTGCGGACGTGCTCGAAGCACGTGATGGCGGCTTCATGCTGCCCCTGCATGGCCAGCAGCCGGCCCAGCATATGCAGGTAGGACACGTTCTGCGGGTCGTGCTCGATGGCCGCCTCCAGCAGCCGCTGAGCCCGCGCCATGCCCGTGGTGGGCTGCGTGGCCTCGGGGGATGCGCCGGTCGACGCTGAGTCCGCGCGGAGGAGCATCTCCGTCGCGTTGAGCACCGCCAATCGCGGCTGAGGATCATCCAGCAGCCGAGCCTCCACCTGCTCCAGAAGCGGCTTGGCGGCCTGCGTCTGGTTGACCCCGGGCGCCAGCAGAACGGTCAGGTGATAAAGCTGACGATCCAGGCCGTCGGGCTGCTGATCGAGCATTTGCTGAGAGATCTGGACCGCTTCTTCCCGCAGCTTGGCCGCCTGGGCTGGGTCGCCATCGGGGCGGTCGAGCCGGTCGGCTTCAAAAAGCTTCCAGCGGGCGATGTGGTGGAGCACATCAGCGTCCTGGGGCATCTGCTCCCGGGCGGCTTCCAGGTCCTCCAGGGCGGCGAGCTGATCCTGACGGGGCATGTCCGCAGCGAGCCGGTGGACCTGGGCGATCCCACGGAACTTGCGCGCCAGCGTGTCCTGCGGCCGAGATTGCAGCCGCGTGGTGGCGATCTGGTAAAGCGTGTTGTACCAACTGACGTCGTTGAACTCGCGGGCGAACTGGTAGACGGTCTGGTAGTACTGCTCGGCGCTTAGAGGATCGTCGGGCCGCAGGTCGGCGATCATCCGCGTCGCGGCGTGGATCTTGCCGATGGCCTGCTGGGCGTCGGTGCGGTTGTCCACCTCCATCGTCTGAAGGGTGAGGATGTACTTTTGCAGCAGTTGGGGGTCGTTGGGCCGTCGGCCGATGGCCTTCTCGTAATACTCGACGGCCTCCTCAAGCTGCCCGTCGCTGCGCATCATGTCGCCGCGGCGGATCAGTTCGTCGGCGTCCTTGTACACGAACACATACCAGAACCCCGCCAGCCCCATGATCAGGGCCGCCAGGACGCCGCTGAGGGCGAAGACGAACTTGGTGTTGACGCGACCTGCCATACAGGCGGCTCTCCGTGGTGATGAAAGGAATCCAGTCTAACGGCCTGCGTCGGCGGCTGTTTCCGCCGACAGCGGCCAGCGGCCCGCCTGCACGTCCACCCAGTCCGGCAGGCACGCCAGGATCTCCGGCATCGCCGCGGACAATAGGTCCGCGGCGCGGCGGGCGGCCAACTCCTCGTCGGCCACCTGGAAAATCTGAACCTCCACCTTGCAGTAATAGCTGTAAGCGTCGCGCGGATCGAAGCCGTGCAGACGCACATGGTCAGGCGTCGGCAAAAACTTGCCGTTGGCAATGAAAAAGTAAAACACGTTCTCGATGCGGTCGGGCTGGTCGGGGTAGCCGAAGGTGAACGCGGTGACGGGGATGCTCAACTGCGGCACGCGGGAGCGGCCTTCCAGCAGGCTGGGATGCCAGTACCCGTTTTGCTCCGCGTCGGGCATGTAGTCCTGGCCGGCCAGCTCCAGCGTCGGGTAATGCTGGCCCAGGTGCGTCAGCCCGCCTGCCACGAAGCAGCGCTCGGGCACGTGCGGCACCGTATCGGGCGTGCCGGTGTAGTAGACCACGTGGAGACGGGCGTAGCCGCCGGGGGCGTTGGTCGGCGTCCAGGAGGTGTCCTGGTAGATGCGGTCGATGTATTGCTTGGAGCCCAGGGCCTCGACGATCTCGGCGCTCATCTGCCGATCTTCGCCCTGCTGCTCCCAGGCGCCAAGCCGGCGGGGCACCATCGCCAGCTCATGACGCAGCGGCAGGGGCTTTTTGATCAATACCGCCTGCGTGGCGGCGATGACGGCGTTCTGGCCCAGCATGGCGGTCAGCAGCACCCCACCCGCCAGGCCCGAAGCCAGCGCCAGGCCCGCTGGGCCAGTCCGCTTGCGGATCGACGCCAATCGGGGCAGGCCCACCGTCAGCGCCGCCAGTGCCGCCACGGTCACCACCAGCAGCACCGGCGGGAGCCATCGCGGGATCGCCTCCATCAGCAGGTCCGGGCGGATCGAGAACAGCGCCAGCGCGTAGGCCAGCCCCACCAGGAGCGTCAGCCCCGCGCCCACCGCCACGCTGCGGCCGATCAGCCGGGGTTGAAGCGGCGCAGCCTGATCCGACGGCTGGGCCGGAGGCGTCTGCGGACGATGGGCCGCGTCTGATTTCGCAGCAGCCGCCCCCTGCTCTTCCGGGATGAGGATGTGGTCGAGGACCCACCCCAGCAGCAGAAACAGGCCTGCTGCGGGGATCAGCATGAGCATCCCCACGAAGATGTGGAACGAGCCGTGCGCCAGGGCCGGGTTGACCAGGCACAGCAGCCCCAGGACCGTGACCCGGCCGATGTTGACGCCCACCGCGATGGGCACCGCCATCAGCACCATCGTCGCCCGCTGCCACCAGGTGCGGTCCCACAGGAACGCCATCGCCGCGGCCAGCGCCACGAACGCCATCAGCATGCGCAGGCCCGAGCAGGCCTCGGCCACGTTGAGCGGGTCGGGCAGGAAGCTCAGGTGAATCTGCGAGCCCGTGACCGACGCGTCGAACCCCATCACCGCCCCGAAGCATTGCAGGCAGAAGGTGGCCCCCTTGGCCGCGATCTGCTGGAGGTGGAACGCCACCTGCTCCCAGATCCGGTCGCTGACCTTGAC
>DASVCG010000494.1:0-7819 GCA_036381755.1 Phycisphaeraceae bacterium
GACTGCTCATCGAAGGTGCTGGCGACGACCTCGACGTCCGGCGGGGTGTTGTTGCGGAAGTCGGTGACCTCCTCGGGCCGCTCGTCGATGAGCAGCACGATCACCTTGACGTCGGGGTAGTTCTTGATGATGGAGTTGGCCATCTTCTGGAGCAGCACCGTCTTGCCCGTGCGGGGCGGAGCCACGATCAGCCCGCGCTGACCACGGCCCAGCGGCGTGACCAGGTCGACGATGCGCATCTCCAGGTTGCTCGGGTCGTCGGGCGTCTCCAGGACGAACCGCTGGAACGGGTGCAGCGGGGTCAGGTCCTCGAAGTTCTTGACATCGTTGAGCGCATCGGGCGGATGGCCGTTGATCGCGTCCACACGCAGCAGGGCGAAGTAGCGCTCGCTCTCCTTGGGCGGACGGATCGTGCCCTGGACGATGTGGCCGACCTTCAGGCCGAAGCGCCGGATCTGGCTCGGGCTGACGTAGATGTCATCCGGGCAGGCCATGTAGCTGTATTCCGGGCTGCGGAGGAAGCCGAAGCCGTCAGGCAGGATCTCCAGCACGCCCTCACCGTACATCAGCCCCTGCTTGGCGATGTGCTTCTGGAGGATCTGGAAGATCAGGTCCTGCTTCTTGAGGCCGGCGTAGTTCTCCACGCCCTCCTTGCGGGCCAGATCATGCAGCGCCTCGACGTCCATTTTCTGGAGGTCGCGGACGGTCAAATCGCTGCGCTTGGCCTGCTCATAGCGCTCCTGCGTCTCAGCGTCGAGCTGAGCATCGGTCTGGGGCACCACGCGAGGCGGCGCAGCGGGAGCGGGAGTGGCAGCCTGAGCAGGCGGGGCCGACGACTGCGACGCCGAAGCCGCGGGCGCCTGGCTCGGCGCGGGCTCTAGCAGCGTCGCCTCGCTTTCCTCGGCTTTGGTGGTCTTACGTCGGGTTCGGGGGGTCTTGGTCGCCATCGGAATGGGTTCTCCTTCGTACTTCGGGTGCGACCGGCCTAGATACCGGGCGCGGCGGGGGTGATCCAACAAGCCTTATCCAAACAACTGCTTGGGTTTCAGGCGCGATCCATGGACATGGACACAGGGCGGGGAACCGCTCCCCATCTAGGCGGGCGCCAACCTGAGTTTCTGCTGGCGGGCGCCTGCTCCGTGCAGGCATCTGCCCCTGGTTGGCCGGCAAGGGCCGTCAGGCGGGCTGGCTACGTCCGTGGAGTATCAGGGAAAGCACGCGGCGGACCTGATCAAATGTTTCAGCCTCGCTCGCGCTGTTGTCTATAACATAATCGGCACGCTGACGCTTCATGTCAAGCGGCCATTGGTTTTTCTCACGCTCCTGCAACTCCCGGGCCGTCCACCCCCGCTGAGCCCGGACCCGCCCCAGCCGCACCGCCTCCGGAGCGTCTATATAAATAAGTACGTCGCAATCATCGGCGAGTTCTTTTTCCAACAGCAGCGGGCAGTCCTCAACGATGGCCCGGACGTGCGGGTCGGCCTCATACTGCGCCCGCAACTGCCGCCGCCTGGCGTGCACCCGCGGGTGCACCAGCCCCTCCAGCCGGTCCAGCTCCGCCCGGTTGTTGAACACGACCCGCCCCAGGGCCTGGCGGTCCACCCGGCCCGAAGCGTCCAGCACCTGCGGCCCCCACCAGTCCGCGATCTGCTGGATCACCTGCGGCTCCTCCAGAACATCCCGGGCCAGCGCATCGGCGTCGATCACCGCGCAGCCCAACTGGGCCAATTGCCTGGCCACCAGGCTCTTGCCCGAGCCTGGTGCGCCGATCAGCCCGATAATCGGCTTGGCGTGAGCCTTGTTCATGTCTGCGTCCACAGCCGGCCCGTCCAGTTCAGCTCAACCCATTTGCCGTGAAGCCGCAATACATACCGGGGCGGCTTCCCTTGCCAGGAGAGCATCTTTTCATCCTACCGCCGGCGACAGGCCTTCGCCCGCAGAGGCATCCGCGGCGCTGGGCGGCTCATCCCACTCATCCCGACCGCCCCCCTGCCTGCCGATCCTGGCTTATGGATGCGGGCAACCGGGCTGCGCGCATCTGGGCGATGAGGCTGTACAATGGTGTCGGCGTCAGGCCGGTTGTAGGCCCCGGCCTGACCGTGATTTGCCAGACGCCCCGCCGGGCCCCATAATCCTCCCGCACTCCCGGCGTACCGGGGCGCCCCACCTTGCCCCAGGGCTTTGTCAGGCCTCAACTGTGGAGCGAGCCGATGGCTCACAAGCGACGCCAGTTGGGTGACATCCTCAAGCGGTGGAACCTCGTCAACGACCAGCAGATCGAGGAAGCCCTCAAACTCGCCAAAGGCTCGCGCAAGCGCGTCGGCGAGGCCCTGGTGGACCTGGGCTACGTCTCGCAAAACGACGTGGCCAAGGCGCTGGCGGCCCAGTACGAGATGGACTTCATCGACCTGGATCAGCCCAACGTCATCGACAAGAAGAACCTGGAGCTGATCCCCGCGGACATCATCAAGCGCTACCTCGTCCTGCCACTGGGCAAGGACGGCAACAAGATCAAGGTGCTGGTCCACGACCCGCTGGACCTGGCCCTGATCGACGACCTGCGCTTCCGCCTGGGCACCGACATCGAGCTGGCCATCGGCGCCAGGGGCAAGATCAAGGAGTACATCGACAACTTCCTCTCCGAAACCCGCGCCACCATCGACGAGACGGTTCGACAGCTCACGATCGACCAGTCCATCGACCGCGGGGCCTCGCTGGATATCCACGTCAAGGGCGAGGAGGAGGACGGCGAGCTCACCGGCGACGAGGCCCACGACGCCCAGCAGGCGCCGATCGTCCGGCTGGTTCATCAGATCCTCCAGGAAGCGGTGATGAACCGGGCCAGCGATATCCACATCGAGCCCTTCGAGGACCGCGTGCGCCTGCGCTACCGCATCGACGGCGTGTGCCACGAGCGCGACCGCATCCCCAAGCGAACGCAGCAGTCGGTCATCGCCCGCGTCAAGATCATGTCGGGCATGAAGATCGAGGAGAAGCGCGTTCCCCAGGACGGCCGCATCAAGTTCAAGGTCGCCGGCGACGTGATCGACTTCCGCGTGGCGGTGTGCCCCTCCTACCACGGCGAATCGGCGGTCCTGCGTATCCTGCGGCCCGAGTCGGCCCGCATCGGCCTGGAAAACCTGGGCATGCGCGAGGACACGCTGGAGACCTTCAACCGCATCATCCGCCGGCCCAACGGCATCTTCCTGGTCACCGGGCCCACGGGTTCGGGCAAGACCACGACGCTCTACTCGGCGTTGTCGGTGCTCAACCGGCCGGACCGCAAGATCATCACCGCTGAGGACCCCATCGAGTACAACTTCAAGGGCATCAACCAGTGCCAGGTCAACGAGCAGATCGGGCTGACGTTCGCCCGCATCCTCCGCTCGATGCTGCGTCAGGCACCCAACATCATCCTGGTGGGTGAGATCCGCGACAAGGAGGTGGGCGAGGTCGCCATCCAGGCGGCGCTGACAGGCCACCTGGTGTTCTCGACGCTGCACACCAACGACGCGCCCTCAGCGATCACGCGCTTGATCGACATGGGCATCAAGCCCTTCCTGGTGGCCAGCTCCATCCAGGCGGTGCTGGCCCAGCGGCTGGTGCGGATCCTGTGCGAGCACTGCAAGGAGCCGGACCCCGAGCCCAACCGCCGGCTGATGCGGCTGTGCGGCCTGCGTCCGCAGGATCTGGAGGGCCGCACGATCTACAAGGCGGTGGGCTGCAAGCGATGCGGCAACACCGGCTACCGCGGCCGACGGGGCATCTACGAGTTGATGGTGATGAATTCCGAGCTGCGCGAGCTGGCCTTCAACCGCGCCCCGCTGAGCAAGATCCGCCAGGCCGCCCTGGCCAGCGGCATGCGGAACTTGCTGGGCGACGGCCGGCTCAAGAT
Organism: Phycisphaeraceae bacterium; assembly: GCA_036381755.1. Classification (GTDB taxonomy): domain Bacteria; phylum Planctomycetota; class Phycisphaerae; order Phycisphaerales; family Phycisphaeraceae; genus DASVCG01. Next base: position 3,896 of record DASVCG010000494.1, read on the forward strand.
CCTCGACGGGCAGACCACCCTGGACGAGGTCGCCCGCATCACGCAGGTGGAGGGCCTGGTCGAGGGCGCCGGCGAGGAGGAGGGGCTGGCGGCCTGAGCCGCGCCCGTGGGCGTCGCAGGGGTCGCCGACAGCGGCCCGGGCGCATGGCGAAAGGGATTAAGTGAAGGGGCGCAGCCCCATCGGCGGCCACCGCTGGGCGATTCAAAGGCATGGAACAGCCCGCCCAGGGTGAGGGCAGGCTTTTCGTTTCGGAGAGTTCGATGTCCACCATTCACGTTGACCGGCTGCTCGACACCGTCATCAAGCAAGGCGCCAGCGACCTGCACCTGACCGTGGGCAAAAAGCCCACCCTGCGCATCCGCGGCCGGCTGGTCGAGCTCAACACCAAGACCCTCGAGCCCAGCGACACCGTCGAGCTGATGAAGGCCATCACCCCCGAGCGCTCGCAGAACGAGCTGCAGGAGGAAGGCGGCTCCGACTTCGGCTTTGCCTACGGCGACCCGTCGGACGAAGACAACTCCGCCCGCTTCCGTGTGGCCATCTTCAAGCAGAAGGGCGATGTGGCCCTGGTGCTCCGACGCATCCCCAACAAGCTGCTGAGCATCGAGGAGATCGGCCTGCCGCCGATCGTCAAGGACCTCATCCGCCGGCCCCAGGGCCTGTTCCTGGTCACCGGGCCCACCGGCAGCGGTAAGACGACCACGCTGGCGGCGATGATCAACGAGATCAACATGACGCTCGACCGGCACGTCATCACCATCGAGGACCCGATCGAGTACTACCAGCCGCACAAGAAGAGCATCATCAACCAGCGCGAGGTGGGGGTGGACGTGCCCAGCTTCGCCGAGGCCCTGCGTCGGGCGCTGCGTATGGACCCGGACGTGATCCTGGTGGGCGAGATGCGCGACCTGGAGACCATCGAGGCCGCTATCCGCGCCGCTGAGACCGGCCACCTGGTGTTCGCCACGCTGCACACCACCGGCGCCTCGGGCACGATCAACCGCATCATCGACGCCTTCCCGGTGAACCAGCAGGCCCAGATCCGCGTGCAGCTTTCCACCAGCCTCAAGGCCGTGCTCAGCCAGCAGCTCCTGCCGCGGATCGACCGCAAGGGCATGGTGGCCGCGTACGAGTTCCTCGTGGTCACGCCCGCCATCAGCAACCTCATCCGCGAGAACAAGACCTTCCGTATCGACTCGGCCATCCAGACCGGGCGCAAGTTCGGCATGCAGCTTCTGGACGACCACCTCTGGTCGCTCTACGAGCGGGGCATGATCTCGCCCGACGACATGATCGACAAGAGCAAAAACCCCTCCACGCTCATCGAGCGGGTGCACCGTGCCGGCCGATCGGTGGGCCGCGTCGAGCTGGACACCGAGGATGTCGACACCGGCAGCTAAGCCCCGCCCAAGCCCCGGGCAGGGCTGCCCCCGGCAGGCAACGGGCGAGACGACGCCGGCCCCCATGCTGATCGCGTCCATCTTGTCGATTTCAAATCCCGCCCCGCCCCCGAACAGGAAAAGAGCCTCGGAAACGACCCGCATTGGAACAACACCCGCAGCAAGCGTCCCCGACCTCCACAAACAAGCGGGCTGACATCGCAACCGATCGGTCTCGGTCTTTGGGAAACTCAACCCGATCCGCCATCCGTCATTCGAAGCGTCAATCCATGGACCACTTCATCAGCATCGCGGACCACTCGCCCCAGGACCTGCTGCACGTGCTGGATGTGGCGTTCGAGCTTCGCCAGCAGCGTCAGGCGGGGCGTCCGCCTGAGCCGATCCTGGCAGGCCGGACGCTGGCGATGATCTTCGAGAAGCCCAGCCTGCGTACGCGCGTCAGCTTTGAGCAGGCCATGATCGAGCTGGGCGGCAGCGCCATCGTCCTGGGTCAGGAGATCGGCCTCAACCAGCGCGAGAGCGTCGCCGACGTGACGCGCGTGCTGGGCGGGATGGTCCACGGCATCGCGGCGCGCGTCTTTGAGCATGAGAAGCTCCTGGAGATGCGCCGCCACAGCCCCGTCCCCGTCATCAACATGCTCAGCGACTACTCCCACCCCTGCCAGGCGATGGCCGACATCATGACGATGATGGACGAGTTCGGCCGCGACCTGCGGGGGCGGACGCTGGCCTTCGTGGGCGACGGCAACAACGTGGCCCGGAGCCTGGCGGTGGTCTGCGGCAAGCTGGGGCTCAACTTCATCCTGGCCAGCCCGCCGGGGTACGAGCTGGAGCAATCCTTCATCGACCGGATCATGTCGCAGGTGCCCGGCATGCACCTGGAGATGACGCACGACCCGGAGGCCGCGGTCCGCTACGCCGACGCCCTCTACGCCGACACCTTCGTCTCGATGGGCCAGGAGCAGGAGAAGCAGGCCCGCCTGCGCGCGTTCAAGGACTATCAGATCAACGACAAGCTCCTGGCCGCGGCGCCCCCTCACGCGATCGTGCTGCACTGCCTGCCGGCCTACCGCGGGATCGAGATCACCGACGAAGCCATGGACGGCCCGCGCAGCCGCGTCTTCCCCCAGGCCCACAACCGCCTGCACGTGCAAAAGGGCCTCCTGGCGGTGCTGATGGGCGGGCGATAAAGGCTTTAGGCTCAAGCGCAGCCAGGCGAACAGCCGACACAGAGCCAAGGCCCCCAGAATCCAGCCCTCGCGAGGAGCCGAGCATCAGCCCCATTGGGGGCGTCTTCAGGGGGCACTTTCAGAGGGGATCTTCCGGGGGCGGGGGTGGAGCGAGAGCGGACCCCTCATTCTCATCCGCTGGCTGTCTGTGCCGGATGAAGGGGCTGGCCGAGTCGAAGCAACTGATCGGGTCCTGCTAACCTCTTTTTACGTTCATCTAGAGCGGGTGAGCCTGTCCCCGGACGTTTGGCCCGAAAGTTCCCGGCCGCTAAGCCCGCAAGCCTGGTTCCAGAGGCGTCGTTGGGCGGTTCGTGCCGGCAGGTAGCTCTTCAACTTGGGACAGCGCTAATATTTGCGTGAGCTTTGGTGAGGCAGGATAATGACTGACCGCATGCAAGTTGCGCTGGTCCAGCCGAACGACCTCAAGCAGGCACAAGCCGTGGCTGAACAGGCGGCGGCGGTGCTCAAGGAGGGTGGGCTGGTCGTGTTTCCCACGGAGACGGTCTACGGGGTGGGCGCCTCAGCCGCCAGTGACCGCGGGGTGCAGGCGCTGCGTGACCTCAAGAGCCAGGGCGAGCCGCGCGCCTTCGCCATTCATCTGCCCGACCCGATGGCCGCGGAGCGATACGTCGACTGGTCCAACCCGCCGCTGCGGCGGCTGGTCCGCAAGGTGTTCCCCGGCCCGGTTACCCTGGTCGTGGACGTGCCTGAGGAGGTCATCGCCCAGAAGCTTCGCCTGCTGGGCCTGCCCCCCCACTGCCGCGACCGGCTCTACCGCGGCGGCACGGTGACCCTGCGCTGCCCGGACCACGGCCTGACCCAGCAGATCCTGGGGGCGATCGACGCGCCGGTGATCGCCGGGGCCGCCTCGCTGCCGGGCCGCCGGGCGCCGCGCGACGCCGCTGAGGCCCTCGAAAACCTGGAGGGGCGGGTGGATCTGGTCATCGACGGCGGGCGCAGCCGATACGCCAAGCCCTCCACGGTCGTCCGCGTCAGCGGCCAGGGGGCCCACAGCACGATTCGGGTGGAGCGAGAAGGCGTGTATGATGAGCGGTTCATGCGGAAGCTGATGCGGTGGACGATGCTCCTGATATGCAGCGGCAACACCTGCCGATCGCCGATGGCCCAGGCCATCGCCCGGCGGATGCTGGCCGAGCAGCGCGGCATCGCGGAGGAGGACCTGCCCGCCGCGGGCATCCGCGTTCTGTCCGCCGGGGTGGGGGCGATCCCCGGCATGCCGGCCAACCCCCACGCCGTCGAGGCCATGGCCAAGCAGGGCATCGACCTGACCTCG
>DASVCG010000495.1:0-5916 GCA_036381755.1 Phycisphaeraceae bacterium
CGAGCGGGTCGCCGATCTGGGCGTGCCGGTTATAGTCGATGCGGGAGTCGGGGGGGCGTGCGAATTGACGGTCGGTCGTCCAATCTTCTGGATTATCCACAAATTCGCGGTAGGGATTGAAGCTTGAGCCGCTGATGCCCAGGTAGGGGCGTGCGTAGAAATATCTTTGGCCTTGGATGAAAGCGGGGAAAACCGACCAGCCTTCCATGGCCAGCATTACGTTGGAGCCGGCGGAGGCGTCGAACTGCTTGCCCTTGTCGGGCGGATACCAGGTGGAGTCAATGTAGCTGCCGGCCCAGCCATTCATGCAGTAGGAGCGGGCGGCGCCGTCGAGGTCGCTGGGGCAGGGCAGCGCCAGCCCGCCGATGGTGCCGGAGAGGGGGTTCAGATTGCCGGGGAAGTATCTGCCCATGACGTGATCGTTGTACCACCAGGTGGTGTAGTCATTGTTGTTGTTGGCGGGGAACTTGCCGTCATAGTCCGCTGCGTACGCCAGCAGGCCGAGGCCCAGTTGGCGCAGGTTGCTCAGGCACTTGGCGGTGCGGGCGCCGTCTCTGGCTGCGCCCAGGGCCGGCAGCAGGATACTGATCAGCAAACCAATAATCGAGATGACCACCAGCAGCTCAATTAAAGTGAAACCCCGGCGGCCGAGGACAAGCTTGGGATGGGTCGGCTGCATTGGAAAGGCTCCCTCGTTCGACGCGCATGGCGACGGGGATCACGTCCATGATGATGAGCGTTGACGCCCTCTCGGCTTCGCCGCGGACCCAGACCCGCTGCCCGCAAATTGCAGAAGGCCGGACCAAGCCGCTTGGCCAGAGCCAGCCAGGCTCCTGGCCGCGAATGCCTGGACAGGCTGGAGCCCAGGCTCTGCTAAAAATTTGATTTGAATGGGCTTGGGTGTATCCATGGGCTTTGGGCCTCACCGCTTGCTGAAGGCGAGTCGACACGGCGAAGCATGGATTATTATATAAGACTTTTTCAATCTTACAGGAGAACACATAGGTGTCAAGTCTCAAGGTGAGAAGGGGACCAGGACAAAGGGCACAGGCAGGCACGAGGCGCCGGGCGGGGAATAGGTGATCTCGATGATGCCGGTCTGGCCGGCCTGCTGCGGGGGGTAGCATTGGACCAGGGCCGCTTCGGGCGGGCTGTTGTAGCGCACCTGGTTCGCGGGCACCTCGATCACGCCCGCGGGCGCTCTGCCGTCGTTGACCCGCACCGCCAGGGCCTGGGCGTTGCACCATTTCCCCCCACCGCGCGGGTTGTAGACGATCACCGCCAGCGCCCGGCCGTCGCTGGTGCGGTAGGGGATGCGGATCCGGTACATCACGCCGTAGTTGCCCTTGTTGGGCACATCGCTTTGGCCGGTGATGCTGTCACGCCCCGTGATCCACGGGTCATGCTCGCCGTCAGCCACCAGGATCTGCATCACCCCCTGCGCGGTGTCGTAGACCGCTTGATGCTTGGGCTCCACCTCGAAGTTGCACACCGCGAACCACCCCCGACCCGCGCCGCTGGGGTGCCAGCCGGGCAGCACAGGCGGCAGCTTGGGCAGCCGGTCGATCACCCGTCGGCTGTCCTCCTCGGGGTTCTTCTGAAACACCGTGACAATCCCGGGCTGATCGATCTCAAATTCGTAGAACCCGTGCACCAGATCGTCCTTGCCGACGACCCGGCGATCCATCGCCGGGTCGATGACCATCCGCTGGCCCGGCGCGACCGTGCGGGTCGTTGAGGACGGCTGACTCTTCAGGAACGTCACCAGCGCCTGCTTGGCGATCTTCTGATAGTCCTTGCCCGGCTCGGGGAAGGCGTAGCGCAGGAAACGAAATCGCATCGGCTGGCTGCCGGTGTTTTCGATCACCGCGGTGATGGTCTTGCGCGACTCGGTGGGCTCGGGCACGTGGTAGACGTACAGCCGCACCGTGCCGGCTTCGACCGGCTCCTGAAGCGCGATGCCGTCGCCGGTGCGAAAGTATTCGGGCTTGTCCGAGATGAGGAACTGCGGACCCGGCGCGTCGCGTCGCTCCACCTCGAACAGCGGAATCGGCGCCGTGCCGTTGCCCTCAATGAGGCCCGTGACATCGAGCATGCCGCCGGGCTCAGCCTGGCGGAGCTGGTCCCGCAACGCCTCGGGGGCCTCCACGGGCGAGGCGGCCCGCGTTCCCGCTGGTGAAGCGCTTACCCCAAGAGCAAGGACGATCAGGGCGAGCCGGTGGAGCAGGGCGTGGTGAAGACTTCTCATATCACGTCCTTTTCAGGGCGGATTGATTGGGAGATGGAGTCGCGGGCTTCCAGCAGCATGCTTGCTTGAGCAGCGCCGCTGCTGATCGCGCCAGCGGCAATCCGCTCGTCTCAGAAAGCTGCGCCGCAGTGGTTAAACCGCGGCGCACGCGTGGGCGTCCCCGGAACATTCAGCACAGCGGTTCACTCAACCGCGTCGGCGTCGCAGCAGCGATACGCTGCCCAGGCCCAGCAGCGCCAGGCCGGCCGGCTCGGGCACCGCCAGGATGTGAACCTGGTGATTGGCGAAATCCAGAAGCGCCAGGGTTTGAGTCACCGGGTCGTAATCGAAATCGTAATACCCGTTGCCGTCCGCGGGTGCATCGCCCAGCCAGGTGATATCCAGCGGCTCGGATGTGCCATCGGTTTGGATCAGCCGGACCACGTCGGCAAAGGCCTGGATGTCGGTGGTGGTGCGGGAGTTGTAGATCACCAGGTCGCCATCCGCCAGCCCGCTGAGGTAACTGATGTTCTGGCCGACGACGAAGGCGAAATTGGGGCTTTCAGCGAGGAGCAGCTTGTCGCCGGTGCTGTTGCCGCCGGTGCGAACAACGCGGTACACGCCGTTGGCACGGCGGAGCCAGACGTCGCCGTTGGGGGCGAAGTCCAGGTCGCGCCAGGCGGAGGCGTTGGAGCCGCCGTCCGTTATAACCATGCCGTTGGAGCCGTTGTAGATGTTGGCCCCGGTGTCCTTGTTCCACAGCCACCTGCGGCCCGAGCCGAAGGTGGTCGAAGCCACGCCGCTGTCAGCGCCGCTGAAGCCCGGGTCGATCGCCACGCCGGACATGCCCTGGAAGTTGCCGCTGGTGTCGCCGACCTTCCAGCGCAGCGTCCCGTCGAGGCTGAACGCCTGAACGCCGTTGGCGTTGGCCGCCCCGTTGTCATACGAGGCCGCCAGGGTGTCGCCAGCCACATCCAGGCCGGTGTAGGAGAAGAGGTTGGGCGTGGAGATCTGGCCGAACGCGGTGCCCAGGCTGGGCGTGCCCAGGGGATCGAGCACCTCGACGATGCCGACGTTGTCCGTGTTGCCCGTGGCGTTGAAGCCGGCGACCCACAGCCGCGAGCCGTTCCACGCCACCGCTGAGGCGTGACTGCCGATGTAGCTGGCGTTGGTGGGATTGCTTGTCGGGGCCAGGTCGATCCGGGCGATCTCCTGGAAGGTCACAGCCCAGGCAGGCCCCGATGCCGTCAGCAGGCCCACCGCCGCCACGCCGACCCGCACCGCCTTGCCCCATCGCTCCGGAACCATGCTTGGTGTGCTCCTGTGCATTTCTTCTGCCTCCCGTCTGATATGAAAATGAAGATCGAATGACCCGCTTTGCTCATCCATGGAAAGGCCCCCAGCAACCTGCGGAAATCCGAAGACTCCCGCAGCACGCCCCGATTGTTATATAATTTACCTCCCGCTGTTGGGGTGTCAAGAGAAAATCCGCGGGGTCGCCTGGGCAATAAGGCAGCGTCACCCAGAACGCCCGGGCGGTCTTATATAAACGATCGGTGGGTGGTGGATAGAGGTGGGCTGCCTCATCGGCGGGGCGGCGCACCGGAGCTTTGCCGGATCACCAGCTCAGCACGCAGGGTCTGGCTTGTCGGCGTACGCTCCACGTCGCGGATCGCCTCCCACAACGCCGTCAGGGCCGCGTTGCCCAACTGCACCAGCGGCTGGCGCATCGTGGTCAGAGGCGGCGACAGGTGCGCTGCGCTGGGCGGGTCGTCTACCCCTACCACCGACAAGTCCTGCGGAATCTTCAGGCCCAGGACGCCCGCGGCCTCGTAGATGTCCAATGCCAGGTAATAGCCCGCAGCGAAGATGGCGGTGGGGCGGTCCGCGCGGCTGAGCACCCGCGTCAACGACATCTTTTCCGCCTCATTGAGCCGCCAACTGGCTGCGGAGAGCATCTGCTGTGGGTTGGGGCCCACCCCCAGCGCCTTGCATGCCTCAGCGAAGCCTTCCCGCCGATCGCGGCTGTTGCTGAGCTGGTCCGCACCGCCCAGATACCCGATCCGCTGATGCCCCAGCCGCCACAGATGCTCCACCGCGCAGCGGGAAAGGCCCACGCTGTCCACGTCGATCGCGCCGATGTGGGACAGGTGCGAGCGGGCGCCCAGCACCAGCTTGGGGATGTTGGCGTCGATCTGGGCGTCGAACTGCTCCAGCTCCTGGCGCAACGGATTAATAAATAGGTACCCGTTGCACTCCTTGCGGGTATCGGACTCGAACTGGAGCACCACCAGGTCCACGCTGTGCTCTCTGGCAGCCTGGCGGATGCCTTCGAGGATCTGGCCGTGGTAGTAGTCGCTCAGGGACGTTTCGCGGTGGAGCACCAGCCCCACGCGGATCTTGATCGCGGAGGGCTTGGAGCGGTCCAGCACGAACGTGCCCCGCCCCTGCGTGCGCAGGAGCACGCCGCTGGCCACCAGCTCCTGAAGCGCGCGGTGAGCGGTCACCAGCGACACGTTGAGCTGCTCGCTGAGATCCTTGGTGCTGGGGATTCGGTCGCCGGGCTGGAGCTGCCCGGCCTTAATCGCATCGACGACCGCCTCCTTGACGCTCTCGTAAAGCGGCCGGCCGGGCTGCGCGGACACGGGCTTGAATCGGCTCACCGTCACCATGGGATGGAATTCCTGGCAGTGGCTCCGCGTGAATGCTTGCAGCGGCTCTCGGTGTCAGGGGCTTGCCACAGCCCCAGCGAAACCGTCGCGGCGCCGGCTGATCCGTGAGGCGGCCTGCTTCGTCGCGACAGCCCACGTGGCTCGCTTGGTTTCATCTTCATCGACCAGCGTCGCCGCTGCCGCTGTCAATGTTCCAATCCGCCCTCATCAACGCCCAACGCCATCGGTTTATCGGCTAAAGCCCGGCGATCCTCGCGTCTGACCGCTGTTCTAATTCTTATCTTATATAATTATGCCGCCCTCCGGGCCGGTTGGCAATCAAAAATAATGAAGCCGGAAGGCACGCTGAGTGGGGCAAGCCCATGGGCTCACCGGCTTGGCGTGGTGGCGGGCGGAGCGGTCTGATCCGGGCGAGGGGCCGACTCCGGATCGGGTCCGCTCCGCTGAGGCGGAAGGGGCTGGACCGGCTCGCCCAGTTGCGCAGCACCCTGGCTGTCCTGCGTGATGACCAAGGCGTAGCGTTGAGGGAAGTTGTGATGCTTGAAGAAGTTGGCGTGGTGGACCTCCAGGATGTGCCGGCCGGGGCTTAGCGCCGTTGCGGGAAGGCTCGCCTCGACCAGCTTGCTGGCCGGGTCGTAGCGGAACTGGATCCGCTGGCCGTCCAGCATGAGCGCGATCGTGGAGGGGATCGTCCGATCGCGCTGGGCGCCCCACCATCGCTTGGGCAGGCCGTCATCGAGCGTCGTGGTGATGGTCCATTCGCTGTCGCTGAGCTGGACGGTTGGTATGGACTGCGTGGGCCTGCCGCCGTAGGCGTATTCGCACAGCCCCAGGTAAATGGAATAAGCCTCGCGGAGGTTGTAAAGCGGATCGCGGAGGCGCTGCTCCTCCTCGGGGTTGCTGTGGAAGCTGGACTCGCACAGCACCGCAGGCATGTGACATCGGCGGAGTACGCCAAAGCCGCTGGCGTACATCTGCTGGTCGCTCATGAGCGGCGAGGTGTAGCCGATGTCGGTG
>DASVCG010000496.1:0-3333 GCA_036381755.1 Phycisphaeraceae bacterium
GCCGAATCAGCCGGCGGATGATGATCGACGTGGCGGCGTACCCGCCCGGTGCGCCCGAATGGGGCGGCAACGGCGAGCCGATGCCCCAGCCGCTGTTCCGCTCGGTGGCGATGAATGACGCGGTGATCACCGCCGGCCCGCCGTATCGCATGATCGAGCTGGAGCTGGCGATCGAGCCGAGCGTCTCGCGCACCAGCGCCACGCGCTTCGCCGGCGACGGGGTGATCGTCGCCACGCCCTCGGGCTCGACGGCCTACAACATCGCCGCGGGCGGGCCCATCGTCAGCCCCGGCATCGACGGGCTGTGCGTCACCGCGATCTGCCCGCAGTCGCTGGCGTTCAGGCCCATCGTCTACAGCGCCTCCAGCGACACGTGGGTGGCGGTGCACCGGGCCAACGCCGGCACCACGCTGGTGATCGACGGGCAGATCTCCTGCCGGCTGGAGGTGGGCCAGCAGGTCCTGATCCGCAGGCATGACCAATCGCTTCAACTGGTGCACAACCCCAGCCTCAGCTACTGGCAGATGCTGGCAAGCAAGATGCACTGGGCGGCCCGCCCTCGGCCGCGATGAGAGGCGGCAATCAAAGCGGAAAATCACAAATTCCCCATGCCGGGCGGGGCCAGGCTGGGGCGCGCGTAGCGGGGTCAGGTTGGTGAATGGCCGTCGTCGGTGGGCTGGGCAGCGGGATTGGGGGCAGCGGTGGTCTGGCTGCGGGCCTTTTGCTCAGCCAGCTCGCGGCGGTTGATGGGAACGTTGGGCGGGAAGTCAAAGCCCAGGCGCACCTTGTCGCCATGCACCTCCACGACCCGAATCACCCCCAGCGGGTGGCACGGATCGCCGATCACCACTTCTTCGCCCACACGCCGGGTCAACGCGAGCATGCGACAACGTCCTCCCAATGCCCATGACCGCGGGCGGTGCGACAGCGGCTGTGCGGGGGCCCGCCTCGGTCGCGGTTGAGCGGGACGCGGAGGAATCCGCCGCCCGTCGCGGGCGCTGCGGCTGCTAGGCGACCTGCTCGACGGCGACCACCTCGGGCACCTTCTCCCGCACGTTTCGCTCGATGCCCATCTGGAGGGTCATCGAGCTGGAGGGGCATCCCACGCATGCGCCATGCAGGCGGATCTTGACCACTCCATCCTGCGTCACGTCCACCAGCTCCAGGTCGCCGCCGTCGGACTGCACCGCCGGCCGAATGCGGTTGATAACCGCTTCGACGCGCTGGTAAATGCTGGGCGTGGAGACATTTTCCGAGGATGGCTGAGTCATCATGCAAGTCTCGACGGGCCCGGCGGCCAGCCCTGGCCGGACCCTGGCGGATTCAGGATGATCGAGGATGGCCCGAGATTTAATGTCCATGATAGGCTTAATGGACCGCGGGAACAATGCCTTTCCGATTCATCCGCCGGGCTGTCAGGCCGATGCCCCCGCCCATGAGCATGATCCAGGCGCCCGGCTCAGGCGCGTGGGCCGGCTCCCAGGTGGGGTTGTCCCAGCCCGGCGTCAACTGAAAAGGGGGGTGGGCATGGGCGAGTCGGCCGGCGGGGTCAGGCGTGCCCACCAGCAGCGTGTCGAGCGCCAGAGGGCCGTCGGGGCGGTACGGCCGGGCGATGGCGCGGCCGAGGGCGGTGTCGGCCACGGGCCTGCCGCTGGCGTCGTAGGCCTGGGCTTGCCCGTTGGGGCCCAGAGCTAACCAGTCCAGCAGGGTCGCGCCGCTTTGGGCCAGCAGCGCCTGGTGGAGCGGATTGGTGAACAGGCTCGTCAGGTCGGCTTGCAGGCCGGTGGCCCGGTCAAACAGCAGGAGCATCACGGGGCCGTTGAAGGGGAAAGCGGCCTCCGGCCCGTGGCCTAGCTGGGCCAGGGTTGTCCGCCAGCCTGGGGGCAGGGGCGTCAGGTCAGGCCAAAGCTCATCGGGCCAGGGCGTCTGGCTGATCAGCAGCACCGAGCTGGTCACCGGCACGGTTACGACTTGCAGGACCTGGCCGTAGCGCTGCGGGTTGAGCGAGGCGTTGATGACGACCAGATCCACTGTCTCGAGCCCGGCCAGTTCGCCCAGCTCCACGGCGTTGGGCATGGAAGCCTCAGGCGGCCCGCCGGCCAGGAAGACCTCGGTGATTCGGCCGGCCTGGGCTGACGAAGCCCAGCACCCTCCGCTGAACAGCGCCGCTGCCAGGAATCGGAATATCGCCATCACGGAGTCCCCCAAGATCGGTGCAGTGCCAGAGAGGCTAACCTGGCCGTTTTCTGCCATCAACCCAGCGATTCGGCATCCCGCGCAGCAGGGCAGGCAAGAGGGGTGCGACAAGGTGCAGCGGCAGGCGGGACCGTGTGGTTTTGTGCGGGATTTACTGGTGGGGAGGCTGTGGGCGGGCTTGACGTAAGCCGACCCGTGCGGACGCTTTAGGTTTGACTTGACCGGCGTGGCTTGCTATCGTTTTTGGTTATAACCGGGCGCCCTGGCCAGCGCCAGGATGGCCCGTTGCCAGTGCGGTGTGCATGAGCCAGGGGCGCGGATTGGTGTACGACGCCGATTCGGGCCCCTTGTCAATCGGGGCCAAGACGCTAAAGTGCCCAGTTCGGGAGTGATCGGTCGGCGTCTACGATGGTGGCTGCCGGCTGATGGTGTCGGATGCCACCCTAGCTCAGTTGGTAGAGCACACCCTTGGTAAGGGTGAGGTCGTGGGTTCGAGTCCCATGGGTGGCTCTTGTTGGTGACCTGCGGTCTTCGGTCGTTGGTGAAGCGGCGGCCCGCGGGCGAGTGACCCCCCTAACGCGGCGCATCGGAGCGCTGCCGGCGAGTGTTTCGGGGGGCGGTGAAGGGGGCGCTGTTCCGGGGGCGAAGCGGCGTCCGGGCCAGGCGCGAGCCCGATTCGGAGTCATGGACAAAAACCCTATTTGGAGGTTCATGCGAGATGGCTAAGGGTGTTTTCGAGCGGACCAAACCCCACGTGAACGTCGGCACGATCGGCCACGTGGACCACGGCAAGACGACGCTGACCGCGGCGATCACCGCCGTTCAGGCCGCCAAGGGGCTGGCGACCTACAAGCCCTACGACGAGGTGGCCAAGGCTTCGGAGAAGGACGGTCGGCGCGACCCCACCAAGATTCTGACCATCGCCACCAGCCACGTGGAGTATGAGTCGGAGAAGCGGCACTACGCCCACGTGGACTGCCCCGGCCACGCTGACTACGTCAAGAACATGATCACCGGCGCCGCCCAGATGGACGGCGCGGTGCTCCTGATCTCGGCGGTGGACGGCCCGATGCCGCAGACCCGCGAGCACGTCCTGCTCGCCCGACAGGTCGGCGTCCCGCACTGGTCGTGTTCGTC
>DASVCG010000497.1:0-8272 GCA_036381755.1 Phycisphaeraceae bacterium
CGAATCGCAGTGGGGCGCCAGCGGCTTCCAGCACCCGCACCACAGCACGGCTGATCTCCGGGCCGATGCCGTCGCCTGGAATGAGCACGATGGGGTAGATGGTTGGCATAATTGATATCACAGTATAGAGATCCAAAATCCTTTGGGGAGCAACGCCTCTTCGCGTACGCCCCAAAGCCCGGCCGGAGAAGCAAGCGATTTTGGTAAGATGCCGCCGATGCGGACGTTGGCCCAACAAGACCGCGTAGCCCAGTTGATCGAGCAACTGGCGGGGGCGATCGGGCGGGACCTGGCCCAGCACGCCGATGCGCCCTGGGCGCTGGTGGGCATCCGCCGCCGGGGCGATGTGCTGGCCCGTCGGCTGGCCCAGCGGCTGGGCGCGGAGCGCTTCAGCGGGCGGGTGGGATCACTCGACATCACCCTCTACCGCGACGACCTCTCCGAAATCAGCCACCAGCCGATCGTCCGCACGACCGAAATCCCCTTCAGCGTGGACGGGCTCAACGTGATCCTGGTGGACGACGTGCTGATGACCGGCCGATCGATCCGCGCCGCCTTGCAGTGCCTGATGGACCTGGGCCGGCCCAAACGCGTGTGGCTGAGCGTCCTGGTGGACCGCGGCGGCCGGGAGCTGCCCATCGCCCCCGACCACGTCGCCCTGGATCTCAAAAGCGAATCGCTGGAGCCGCACCAGCACGTCCAGGTCCTGCTGGAGCCGCTGGACGACCGCGACGCGATCCTCCTGCGCGACCGGCGCAGCGAAGGAGGGGCCGCTTGACGCAGCCGACCGACTACCGCTGGCCGCACAAGCACCTTCTAGGCCTGGAGGACCTGGCCCCCCAGGACATCCGCTTCCTCCTGCAAACCGCGCTGGGCTTCGAGGAGGTCTCCACCCGCAGCGTCAAGAAGGTGCCCGCCCTGCGCGGCAAGGTGGTGGTGAACCTCTTCTTCGAAGACTCCACCCGCACGCGCTCCAGCTTCCACCTGGCCGCCAGCCGCCTCTCCGCTGACGTGCTGGATTTTTCCGCCAAGGGCTCCAGCGTCTCCAAGGGCGAGACGCTGCGCGACACCGCACGCAACATCGAGGCCATGGGCGTGGACGTGATCATCGTCCGCCACCCCCTCAGCGGCGCTGCGGTGCAACTAGCGCGGTCCGTGCGATGCTCGGTCATCAACGCCGGCGACGGCCAGCACGAGCACCCCACCCAGGGCCTCTTGGACCTGTTCACCATCGCCAAGCGGCTCAACCGCACCGACACGTTCGACCTGGGCGGCCTGACCGTCGCGATCGTGGGCGACATCGCCCACAGCCGCGTGGCCCGCTCCAACGTGCACGGCCTGCTCAAGCTGGGCGCCAAGGTCGTCCTCGTGGGGCCCAGCACGCTGGTGCCCAGCGGCTTCAAGGAAATGGGCTGCCAGGTCGCGCACGACCTGGACGCGGTGCTGCCCCACGTCGACGTGATCAACATGCTCCGCGTGCAGTTCGAGCGGCTCACCAGCCAGGCCTTCCCCAGCGTGCGCGAATACGCCACCTTCTTCGGGCTGACCACCCGGCGGATGGCCAAGGCCAAGCCCGGCGTGCTGGTGATGCACCCGGGGCCGCTCAACCGCGGCATCGAGATCGACTCCGCCGTCGCCGACGGGCCCAACTCCGCCATCCTCCAGCAGGTGACGCACGGCCTGGCGGTGCGCATGGCGTGCCTGTTCCTGGTCACACAGGCCCAGGGCTAGCGACCGGCCCGCCCACCTTGCTATCCTTTGGCTCCCCCGACCAGCCCCGAGTCGCCGGGGGGTTGTGATATGCCTGACGCCACAGCGACATCCCGCGGCTTGCTGCTGATCATCTCCGGCCCTTCGGGCGTGGGTAAGACGACCATCGCCCACCGGGTGGAGCGCGCGCTGGACGCGGTGTTCAGCATCTCGGTGACCACCCGCGCGCCCGGGCCGGGCGATCGGCCGGGCGTGGACTATCACTTCATTAGCGAGGATGAATTCGCCGCCCGCCGCGATGCCGGCGACCTGCTGGAGTGGGCCCAGGTGTTCGGCCACCACTACGGCACACCGCGCCAGCCCGTGGAAGAATGCCTGGCCGCGGGGCGGGTGATGATCCTGGAGATCGACGTCCAGGGCGCCATCCAGGTCAAAAGCCGGCTCCCCGAGGCGTTCGCCTTGTTCATCCTCCCGCCCAGCGAGCAGGTGCTCCTGGATCGGCTGCGCCACCGCAGGCGGGACGACGAAGCCGCCATCCAGCGCCGCTTCGCCAAGGCCAAGGAGGAAATCGCCCGCGCCAAGGCCTCGGGCATCTACGACGCGTTCATCGTCAACGATGACCTGGAACGGGCTGTGCAGGAGGCCATCGACCGCGTCCAGGCGGAACTCCGCCGCAGACAGGCGTAGGCGGGGAAAAGCCGGGGCCCGTCCATCACCCACCACCCTAAGTCCACCGACGCAGTTAAGGCCGCTGGATCACACCCAGGTCCACCACGACGCTGCCGGGCTGGTAGAAGTCCACGTTGAGCGTGTCGCGGTCGATGAAGGTGAATACCAAAGCGGCAGCGGTGAAGCGGTCGGCGAAGTCCAAGTCGCCCCGGCCCGGGCCGGCGTAGGCGGCGTTACGCGGCTCCTGGGCGTGAAAATGGTAGTGGACGCCCCCGGCGTACAGGTCCAAAATCAGCTCCGGCGGGGCGACGAAGCTGCGGTCATGCGTGGGGAAAGCGGGAGCGAGCCCCACCGCCCGCCAGCGTCCCTCGATACGACGCAGCACCCCGCCATGCTCGCTTTGCCGGTCAGCCTGATCAGCGTCAGCCTGGGCGAACAGGTCCGCCGCCAGCGACGGGGCCTCCATCGCATCCATCAGCACGCGAAGGGTCAATAGATCAGCCCAGGCCAGGCGGTCCTGCTGATCCTGGAGTGACTCGGTCCAATCATCACCCACCTGGTCCCGGCGCAGGTGGTGAGCGCGGGCCGTCAGTCGCTGGTGGAGCTGGGCCAAAAGCGCCGCCCGATCCGCCTGAAGAAGCGGCTCCTGTGCGAAGGTCAGCCAGGGCAGGTGCCGAAGGGCCAGGCCGCGGCGCTGCGACGGGTTTAGCTGAACGGCGCGGGCTGTCGCGGCGTCCCAAAGCTGCGGCTCGCCTTCGCGCAGGTAGATCAGCCAGAGCACAGACTGACGCGTCGTGGGCAGAACATCGAGCACCTGGGCCGCGGCCTGGAGGTGCTCGACGATCGGCGTCCTGGGCGGGGCCGCTTCCAGCATCGCCCGCAGTTGGGCCGGCTCCACCAGCCGGCTCAGCAGCACCCAGGCGTCCATCTGGTGCGTCGGCGTGACCGGCGCGCCCTGCGGGGCAAAGCCCGCAAAGACCTCGAACACCGCCTCCTCCACCGACCGGCCCGGGCTCAAGGCGGCGATCAGCCCGCGCTCGGGCCGCTGGGCGTCCGCGATGCGCTGCGACGGCCGGGCGTAGCTGCGAACCAGCGTCCGCACAAAGCCCGCGGGCGGCGAACGCTTGGCACGGGCGAACAGGTGCTCCAGCACCGGCCAGACGTCAACCTCCACGATGCAGCGGTCCGCCTCCTCCCAAAAAGCCGCGGGGTCGTCCTCGATGAGCCGGTCGATGGCGTAGCAGCGCAGCGGCGTGGGCTGGCGGTCCGACCAGGCGATCCGGCTCAGGATGGCGCGGTATTGGTCAGGGTCAGCGGCCTGGGCGATGGGCCCGATCCGCTCCGCTGCCGCCAGACGTGCTGAAGGCTCCCGCTGGGGATTTTGCAAGACCGCCAGCGGATCGGCGCGCCCGCCATTGGAGCAGCCCACAGCCAGCCCCAGCACCGCCAGGGCCGCGCCCGTCCTGATATGGCGTATCAGAGCTGCACCGGCCCCGGAGCGGGCTTCATGCAAACCCCGGCCGCGTCGACGCTGAATGACCGCGGCGCGTCCTTCCACCAGGCGTCAAACCCGCCCGCGGCTTACATGCCCGGGTAGCAGAACTTGGGATTGGTCCCGTCCTCGCACCGGCGCTGGAGGCTCTCCATGATCTGCATGCCCGCGGGGGAGTGGATGGGCACCCAGCGGTCGCCCTGGAGCGGCTTCACCAGCCGGCCTTCCTCCATCAGGAAAGGATCGACCATCATCGGCGGAGGGCCTTCCGGGCCGGCCTGCTGCTGCTGCTCCATCATCTTGACCAGTTGGTCGCGGGTGCGGTCGTCGTACTTCTCCAGGCGAACGATGAAGACGTTGCGCTGGGCCAGCTCCTCCGCGGTAGCGCCGGAGATGTCGCTGGGGCACTCGCCGCAGGCCATGACGTAGGCCTGCACCCCGCTGCGCTTGCTCTCGTCGGGGTCGGAAGGCGCCTTGACCGGCGGCAGCGACTCAACGGGCGCGGTGAACACCTTGCCCGTGTTCAGATCGTAGTAATAAAGCTCCTTGACCACGGGCCCGCCGCGTCCTCCCCCCAGGTTCATAATGAGGATGCCCAGCGAGATCACCAGGATCACCACGGCGACGATTGTCGCGACCGCCGAGTTCTTGTTGATCCACTCTCTGATGTTCATAAAGCGTTTTCCTTTCTGACCGAACGGGTCCAGGGGGCGGAGCCGATGCCGGAGAGGACGAAAACAGGAAACATTTTACACAATCCGGGTTGGAGCCGCACGGGGCGCCCCGGCCGACATCTCATCGCCCCACCAGCGACAGGCGGTACGCCAGCCGCGTTTGAGACAGCTCCAGGGCCCACTGCCGAACCTGCCGGCCGTCAAGCCATGACGCCGGCTGCGGCGCGGGCGACCGGACTAAACCCAGCAGCCCCAGGCCGTGAGGCTGGCGCATCACCGTCACCAGCGGCTCGACGCCCGCGGGGATGCCCGCCTCGCTGCTCGCCGCCTCGATGGCCTGGTCCAGGTAGCCGATCTGGTCCACCAGCCCCAGATCCTGCGCCGCCTCGGCGGTGAACACCTCGCCGGTGGCCAGCTCGTGGACCTGCTCACGGCTGAGCTTGGACGCCCGGCCCTGATAGACCACCTCGACAAACCGCGCGTAGGCCTGGTCCAGCAGCTCGCGGAGCTTTTGCCGGTCCTGCTCCGTCCAGGGCCGCATGGGGCTGAGCATGTCCTTTTTGGTCGATTCGGTGGAGGCGATGACCTCGGGCGTCACGCCGACCTTGCCCAGCAGGCCGTCGATGGTGAAGGCCTCAGCGATCACGCCGATGCTGCCGGTGATGGTGGTGGGCTCGGCCACGATCAGGTCCGCCGGGGAGGCCACGTAATACCCCCCGCTGGCCGCGGTGGAGCCGAAGCTGGCGATGAGGGGGATGCCGGTTTCCTCTTTGAAGGCTTGCAGCTCGTGCCAGATCTGGTCGGAGGGGGTGACGTACCCGCCGCCGGAGTCCACGCGGAGGATGACCGCTTCGGGCAGGTCTTCGCGCAGCGCCAGCAATGCCTCGCGGATGAACTGGTAGGTTCCGTCGCTGATGAGGCCGTCCACCGGCAGGATCACGATGCGGTAGTGCTTATCGCCCTTGAGGTAGACCGCCTCGCTGGGTCCGCTGGTCATGGAATACACCAGGAAGCCCAGGTAAGCGTTGAGGGCGAGGGAAGTCAGCAGCAGGGTCGAGACCAGCGACCGGGCCACCCGCCCCAGCAGCCCGGGCGACGACCGGGGCGGCGGAGGCAGGGCCGGGGCGGCCCTCCAGCGGGACTCATCCGAAGGGGCGCCGCTTGGCGTTGAAGGCCGTTGGGACATCGGGCAACACTCCTAACAAACCCTGTTGCAAGCTCTTACCTGATCATCGCTCTCCTTTGCCCTTCAAATCGAACACTCCTCCCGGCCAACGTGACAAAATCGCCCCAAAGTGGCAAAAAGAAGCCCCAGCCGGCCCCCGCGGGCGGGTTGGTGGACCGTCGGACGGGGGCTATCATGCCCCGTCATGCCCGTACACCTGCATCTGGACCCATTCAGCGGCGTGGCTGGGGACATGTTCCTGGGCGCGCTGATCGACCTGGGCGCTCCACTGGAGGCCCTGAGCCGGTCGCTGGCCCACCTGCCCCTCCAGAAGCCCTACCGCATCACCGCGGAGAAGGTTAGCCGCTGCGGCATCACCGCCACCGACCTGAAAGTCCACGTCGGGGAGCCGCCCCACCACCCCCGGCATGGCCACGGGCATTCGCACGAGCACGCCCACAACCATTCGCACGACCACAGCCACTCACACGACCACCATCACGATCACGACCACGACCACAAACACGACCACCATCATGACCACGACCATCATCACAGCCACACCCACAAGCCCGACCAACACAGCCATGCGCACAGCCACGAGCACACCGGCTACCGCGACATCATGGCGATGATCGACCAGTTGGAGACCGCTGAGCGGGCCAAGGAGCGGGCCAGGCGGGTGGTGACGCTGCTGGCGCAGGCGGAGGCGCACATCCACGGCACGAGCGTGGATCAGGTGCACTTCCACGAGGTGGGGGCGGTGGATTCGATCGTGGACATGCTGGGGGCAGCGGTGGCGCTGGAGCTTTTGGGGGTGGAGACGCTTTCGTGCGGGCCCTTGCCGATCTCGCGGGGGATGGTCCGCTGCGCCCACGGCCTGATGCCGGTGCCGGCGCCCGCGGCGCTACATCTTTTGCGTGGCCTACCGGTGGTGGGCGTGGACCGGGTGGGCGAATTGGTCACGCCGACGGGGGCGGCCCTGGTGGCGGGCTTGTGCGAGGCTTTCGGCCCCCCGCCGATGATGACCGTCCAGGCTGTGGGCTACGGCGCGGGCGACCGCGATGACCCGCAGGTGCCTAACCTATTGCGCGTGGTGCTGGGGCAGCGGCTGACGCCGGCCCAGGCGTCTTCCGGGTCATCCGCGTCCGCAGCGGATGCTCAGCAGGCTCCGCCGACGCTGGCCCAGGCTCCCGCCTCCGCTGCTTTTTCGTGATGCAACTGCTCCTGCTGGCATTGGTGCTGGGCATCTTCGTGCACGATGCCGTCCTGAACCCGACGGCGGGGGCGGTGGCCTTGCCCGCTCAGGCGATGCTGATGCGGCTGCTGGCGCCCAAGCTGGCCCTGCTGGGCGGGTATTGGATCGCCTGCGTCCTGCTCCGCCGCAGGCTGGGACGCCCCGGCGGCCAGCGCGCGATGCGCTGGATCGACCGCCTCACCGCCTTGTTCCCCCTGCTGGCCCTGGGGCTTTACGGCCTGGATCTATTTGGCGGCGGGCTGATCTGGATCAGGCAGCACGTGGGCGACCTGATCCTGGCGGATGAGCTGCTCTTGATGTTGCCGACGCTGCTGCTCCTGGCGGGGTCGTGGTGGGCGTATTACTCCATCGACCGTCGGCTGCGCGAAGCAGCGCTGATCCAGCGCATCGACGCGGGCCTGCCGGTCTACCCCATCTGGAGCCGCGGGCAGTTCCTCCTGGCCCAGGCGCGGCACCACCTGGGGCTGATCCTGGTGCCGGTGCTTTTGGTGTACGGCTGGGGCGAGGTGGTCGCCCACATGGAAGCCGCCCGCTGGCCGCTGATGAATCAGACGCCCCCGGTGCTGTGGCTCGTCGGCGGGGCGGGGGCGATCTTCCTCATGGCCCCGCTTCTGGTGCGGCACCTGTGGGACACCATCCCCCTGCCCGCGGGCGAGCTGCGCGACCGCCTCCTGGCCATGTGCCGACGCCACCGCATCGGCGTGCGCGAGCTGCTCCTGTGGCGGACCTTCGGCGGGACGATCAACGCCGCGGTCATGGGCCTGATCGCCCCCCTGCGCTACATCCTGCTCACCGACGGCCTGCTGGAGATGCTCAACCGCCAGCAGGTCGAGGCGGTCATGGCCCACGAGCTGGCGCACGTGAGGCGGCATCACCTGTGGTGGCTGCTGGCGGCAGCGGTGGGGTCGCTGGGCGTGCTGGAGCTGGTGCTGGGGACGCTCCTGGCCACGCTGCAACAGGCTGCGCCGCCGCCACCGAGCGGGCCCCTCCTCGTCCGGGCCGACACGCCGATGATCGGCCACGCCCTGGACCTTCTGCGCAGCCCCGGCGGGACGATCGCCCTGGCCATCGCCCTGGCTGGGCTGACCTGGGCGACGCTCCTGGGATGGGTCATGCGCCGCGTTGAACGACAGGCGGACACCTTTGCTGTTCAGCACCTGGTCAGCGAACGGCCCAACCCCATGCGCAATGCTGAGGGGCAGGTGGTGGTCGACCCCCTCTCGGCCTACATCATGATCGACACCCTTCAGCAGGTCGCCCAGCTCAACCAGATCCCGGTCCGCAGGCGAAGCTGGCGTCACGGC
>DASVCG010000498.1:0-7269 GCA_036381755.1 Phycisphaeraceae bacterium
CGGCAAGCTGCTGCGCAACCCGGCCTACCGGGGAGCCATCGCGTGGAATCGCCACACGATGGGCTCACTGTTCGGCCTCGACGGCGAGGGCAAGCTGCGGCCCAAGCGCGGCAAGGGATGGAAGCGCAACGACGAGCGCGACTGGATCATCGCCGAGGACGTGCACGAGCCGCTGGTGAGCCGCGAGACATGGGACGCCGCCCAGCGGGCCATCGCCAAGCGCCGGGCCGAGCACGGCAAGGCCCGGCCGACCAAGCGGACGCTGCTGTCGGGCCTGCTGGTGTGCAAGCGCTGCGGCCACGGCTTCACCACGATCCGCGACCGCCGCTGGCCCGGCCCGACCGGCGAAGGCTACCGCACCTACACCTGCTCGGGCTACCACCGCTACGGCAAGAGCGTCTGCGGCGTCACCAACGTGCCCGGCCCGGCGCTCGACGCCTTCGTGCTGCAGACGGTCCGGCGGCTGCTGCTGGGCGAGCACGAAACACCGCGCGAGGCGGTCGAGGATTTCGTCGCGGCGGCGATGGCACCCGAGCCGGAGCCGGATCGCTCCCGCGACGACGGGCGCGAGTTGGCGCTGCTGAACCGCAAGATCAAGGCCACGGTCGCCATGCTCACCGATCCGAGCTTCGACGGCCTCGACGAGCTACGCAGCACGCTGGCGGAACTGAAGGCCAAACGCGACGCCATCGAGGCCCGCCGCAGCCAGGCGGTCGCGCCCGCCACGCCGGCGCTGTCGGAAGCGGAACTGCGGGCGTGGGCGCTGAAGCAGTTCGCCCGCCTCGACGACCTCGCCACGCGAAACGACATCGACCTGAAAGACCGCCAGTTGATCGAGGCCTTCGTCCGCCGCGTCGAGATCGAGCCCGAGACCAAGAGCGGCGTCGTCTACGTCGCGCCCGACCTCAAGGACGCGCTCGAATCCCTCTCCACACGGCAACCCATAGGGGATTTCATGGGCGCGTTCGAGATCTGCTTCTACGGGTGGAAGGAAGGCGCGGGCCACCACTTCTACGGGCCGAACAACGCCACCGACCTCTGGCACGTGAAGAAAGTCAACCCGCAGAGCATGGTCCACCTGACGGAGAAGCCCGTCGAGCTGGCGGTGCGGGCGATCCAGTACTCGTCCAAGCCGGGCGAGAACGTGCTGGACCTGTTCGGCGGCTCAGGCTCGACGCTCATCGGCTGCGAACAGACGGGCCGACGTGCGTTCCTCATGGAGATCGACCCGGCCTACTGTGACGTGATCGTGCAGCGCTGGGAGAAGTTCACCGGGCGGAAGGCGGAACGAAACAAGACGGCGACGGCCGTTCCCACCTGACTCAGTCGGTGTCCGGTATCAGCGCCTGGAGGTAGCGATGGTATGTGTAAACACGATCCCGGCGTTTGACTACGGCTTGTCGTTAGTTACGTCTGCGTTACTAGCGTCGCCCCTTGGTAAAGCAGGCTTTACTAGCGAAAGCAAGAGAAAGACCCCGGCGGGCTTGAGGCTAGCCGGAACCGGGGTAGGGAACACGAGCGGCGACGGGCAACTACGCCTTGGCGGCCTGTCAGCAGGTGGACTGGCTGCCCTTGAGGGCGAACTTGCCGCGTTCGACGTACCGGAAGCGGGCGGCGTCGCCCTTCTTCTGCAACTCCCTGATGATGGCGCTGTAGAGGGTCTGGGCCGGGGTCTTGCCGGTGGTGGACCAGAGCCGCTTACGGAAGATGGCGTCGATCATCTGCGAGCAGGTCATCGGCTCGCCGCGTTCACCAAGCACCTGGAGGGCGGCTTCGATCAGCGAGGGGCCGCTGCGCTTACGCCGCGGCTTCGCGCCAACCTCCGCTCTTGCCCCGTCCTGCTCGGCGTCGGCCTGCTCCCGGGAGGGGTGGGCCTTGAGGTGCGCCCGCAGCGAGGTCAACTCCTTCTTGGTGAGCTTCTTCCTGGCGGGCTGCGTGCCCGGCTTGTCCGTCGCGTCGGCTTTCGTGCCGGGGACGGTGATGCGGCTTCGCAGACGCTGGGCGCTCTTGATGCGGACCGGCCGGTTCGTGTGCAGATTCACCGCGTCCCAGCCGCCGCCCCCGGAAGCGGGCCTCTCCTTCTCGATCCGCACCGGGACCACCTTGCCGCTGACCTTGGCGCTGTAGACCTGCCCGATCTGGACCTGTTCCTTCTTCATCGCGTTGCTCCTCGTGGTGAGAGGTTAGGAGTTCTGGCCGGCATCGCGTCCGGCCTCGTAGGCTTGCTCCAGCGCCCGGCGGATCTGCCAGACGCTCAGTTCGTGGAAATCGGGATCGTCCATCCGCCGCTCGTCGAGCGTTTCGAGGTCGAGCACCTCGCGGGCGATGCGTTGGACGGCCTGGTCCTTGTGCTTGTCAGGGCGCTTGGGCATGGCGTGGTTCCTCCAAAAGAGAACGAGCCGGGCTCACAGGCCCAGCTCGTCGCAGATCGCGTGGTACTCGTCGGTGCCGAGCAGCTCGATGAGCCGGTCGGCCAGCCATTGGCATTGGCGTTCGGCCTCGCGGGCCGCTTCGCCCCTGACGCAGGCGGGGCGGAGCTTGGCGGCGATCAGCGCGACGCCCTGGGGCGAAAAGTTCTCGCGGATGGCGTTGAGCAGGTGCTGGGCTTCGTCATGGGGCATGACGTGCTCCTTTCGGAGTTGTGGTTTCGGGGGATTAGTCCGCGAAGCGCTGCAGCTCGCGGAGGTAGTCGTGGATCATCGAGTTGGTGCCCCGGTGCCCGTCGAGGTGGTGCTGGAGGCATTCCGCCATCGACCAGAGGTCCTCTTCGCAGTCGGCCTGGACGTGGTGGACCCGGCCCTCGGGCTGGTCGGGCGTCAGGATCGTCACCTCGATCTGGTCGCTGCCCGTGCGGCGGGTGATCGTGGCGTAGTGGCCGGGGGTGCCTTCCAGGTCCATTCGGGTGATTCGCATGGCTATCTCCTTGTGCGTGCTGGTGTTACAGACACATGAAGCCATGATTTTCCGCCCGCATCAAGGCGATTAAGCCCTTATTTCAAAAGAATTTATGTTCGGCGTAAGTCGCGATGACACCAAGAGATGAACAACCGCAAAAGCTGCAGATCACAGCGATTCCCGTGGCGGATGCGGCCAGGGTGCTGGCGTCGGCCTATGGCCGGCGCGTGACCGAGGAGCAGGTGCGCACGGTGGCGGAGGCGGGCGGGCTGATCCGGGCGGACGGCACGATCAACCTGCTCGAATACACCGCCTACCTGGTCAAGGAGATGGCGCATGGCCAGGGAGTTGATTAACCCGCGCCGCCTCAAGCCCGCTGTGCTGGCGCGTCTGCTCAACTCGCTGGGCCGGGGCGAGGTGATCAGCGAGCGCCAGCTCCGCCGGCACCGCAACCGG
Organism: Phycisphaeraceae bacterium; assembly: GCA_036381755.1. Classification (GTDB taxonomy): domain Bacteria; phylum Planctomycetota; class Phycisphaerae; order Phycisphaerales; family Phycisphaeraceae; genus DASVCG01. The sequence continues at coordinate 3,352 of DASVCG010000498.1, forward strand.
GCGGGCTACACGATCGGCGACGCCAAGACGGTGGACCTGTTCCGCTACGCCGCGTGGCTGACGCTGGAGTATCACAAGCTCAAGGACCCCCGGAATGAGCCTGCCAGCTACGAGGAGGTGAAGCGCCGACAGGCCGAGCGCAACGCGGAGCTGGTGCGCGCGGCGCAGGACATCGGCGAGATCCCCGATGTCGTCGACCCCGATCGCCGCGCTCATTGCGAAGCGTCCTTCCGGGGGTTCTGCGAGACGTACTTTGCCGACGTGTTCTACCTGCCATGGTCCGACGACCACCTGCGGGTGATCGAGAAGATCGAGAAGGCCGTGCGCACCGGCGGCCTGTTCGCCATGGCCATGCCGCGTGGATCGGGCAAGACGGTGTTGTGCCAGACGGCGGTGCTGTGGTCGGCGCTGACGGGGGCGACGCCGTTCGTCTGCCTGATCGCCGCCAGCGCCGAGCGGGCGCGGGACCTCCTGGAGAACATCAAGGTCTGGCTGGAGACCAACCCGCTGCTGCACGCGGACTTCCCCGAGGTCACGTATCCGATCCGGTGCCTGGAGCGGATCACCAACCGGCAGAAGGGCCAGAAGCACAACGGTGAGCCGACGCGGATCGACTGGGCCTCCGACCGCATCGTGCTGCCCACCATTGCCGGAAGTAAGGCCAGCGGCGTCGTCATCTCCTGCTCGGGCATGAAGGGCAGTGACATCCGCGGGCAGAACTACGCCCGGGCCGACGGGCAGGTGGTGCGCCCGCAGCTGGTGATGGTCGACGACCCGCAGACGACCGAGTCGGCGTGGTCGCCCAGCCAGAGCCAGCGGCGCGAAGCGATCCTGGCTGGCGATGTACTGGGCATGGCTGGACCAGGTAAGAAGATCGCGGGGCTGATGGCCTGCACGGTGATCCGCCCGGGTGACATGGCCGACAACATCCTCGACCGCGAGAAGCACCCCGAGTGGCAGGGTGAGCGGACGAAGATGGTCTACGCCTTTCCCTCTTCCGGGGGCGAGAAGCTGTGGGGGAAGTACGCGGAGATCCGGGCCGACTCGCTGCGCAACGACGGCGACGGCCGCGAGGCGACCGAGTTCTACCGCCGGCACCGCCAGGCGATGGACGCCGGCGCGATCGTCGCCTGGCCGCAGCGGTTCAACGAGGATGAACTGAGCGCCATCCAGCACGCGATGAACCTGCGGTTCCGCGACGAGGCGGCGTTCTTCGCCGAGTACCAGAACGAGCCGATCGTGGAGGCGGTGGGCGAGGAGATGCTGACCGCCGAGCAGATCGCCGCCAAGCTCAACGGCTACCTTCCGGGGGAGATCCCGCTGGGGGCGAGCCACCTGACGATGTTCGTGGACGTGCAGCAGAAGGTGCTGTTCTGGATGCTCTGTGCCTGGGAGGAGAACTTCACCGGCTACGTCGTCGACTACGGCACGTGGCCCGAGCAGAAGCGGGCGTATTTCACCTTGAGGGACGTGCGGGCGACGATCGCCCGGGCCGCCCCAGGCGCGGGCTTGGAGGGGCAAATCTACGCGGCGCGGGAGAAGCTCACGGCGGAGAAGCTCGGTCGGGCCTACCGCCGCGAGGACGGGGCCCAGATGCGCATCGACCGCTGCCTGATCGACGCCAACTGGGGCCAGAGCACGGACGTGGTGTATCAGTTCTGCCGGCAGAGCCCGCACGCGGGGCTGCTGCTGCCGGCCCACGGCAAGTACGTCGGCGCTTCGAGCATCCCCTTCAGCGAGTACAAGCGCAAGCGAGGCGACCGGGTGGGCCTGCACTGGCGCATCCCCAACACCACCGGCCGCCGCCAGGTGCGCCACGTGCTGATCGACACCAACTACTGGAAGACCTTCGTCCATGCCCGCCTGGCCGTGGCCATGGGTGATCCGGGTTGCTTGTCGCTGCCGGGCCGGGACGAAAAGGCCCACCGCCTGCTGGCTGATCACCTCACCGCTGAGTACCGGGTGAAGGCTTCGGCGCAGGGCCGCACGGTCGACGAGTGGAAGCTCCACGCCACGCGTCCGGACAACCACTGGCTGGACTGCCTGGTGGGCTGCGCGGTAGCCGCGAGCATCCAAGGCGCAAGCCTTGAGCCCCTGGAGAAGCTGGGGGGCGGTCCAAGAAGACGCCTGAAGCTCTCACGTATCCAGGCGGAACGCCAGCGCTGAAAAAATTTCTCACGCCGTTGCGCGGCAGATCCGTCGTTTGTGCGGATGTAGTGGGCAAACCGCACCACCGCATCCGTGCATGAGCGACACCATCGACAACTCGATCAAGGAGAACGCCGCCGGACCAAGGAGGGCCAGCGGTGATTCGGGGTCGGTCGAGCAGCACGGCCTGCAGGACCAGATCGCCGCCGACAAGTACCTCGCGTCGAAGAAGGCCAGCCGGTCGAAGGGACTCGGCCTGAAGCTGGTCAAGGTCAGCCCGGGAGGGACCGTCTGATGTGGCCGTTCCGCCTCCGGAACCCCCGGAATAAACGCAAGAGCACACGGTCCATCCCCGTGATGCTCAAGGCACGCTACGACGCGGCGCAGACGACCGCCGAGAACGCCCGGCACTGGGCGATGGCGGACTCGCTCTCGGCCGACAGCGCCGCCTCGGCCGACGTGCGGCGCAAGCTGCGCGAGCGTGCCCGCTACGAGGTGGCCAACAACAGCTACGCCAAGGGCATCGTGCTGACGCTGGCCAACGACTGCGTGGGCACTGGCCCGCGCCTGCAGCTGCTCACCGACGACGGCGCGATCAACCGCCGGGTCGAGGCGGCGTTCGCCCGGTGGGCCAAGGCCATCAAGCTGGCCGAGAAGCTCCGGGCGATGCGCATGGCCAAGGCGACCGATGGCGAGGCCTTCGCCATCCTCCGGGCGAACCCGGCCGTCGATTCGCCGGTGCAGCTCGATGTGCAGCTGGTGGAAGCCGACCGTGTCGCTTCCCCTGTCATGGCCGTGCTGCCGACGATCAACGACATCGACGGCATTATCCTCGATCCCTACGGCAACCCGCACACCTACACGGTCCTGCGGCACCACCCCGGCGATGCAGGCCATCTCAGCGCCTGGAAGACGCCGTACGACATCGTGCCCGCCGACGCGGTGGTGCACTGGTTCCGGGTGGATCGGCCCGGCCAGCACCGTGGCATCCCTGAGCTGACGCCGGCGCTGCCGCTGTTCGCGCAGCTGCGGCGGTACACGCTGGCGGTCATCGCCGCCGCCGAGACCGCCGCCGACTTCGCGGCCGTGCTCTTTACCGACGCCCCGGCCAACGGCGAAGCGCAGGCGCTCGAGCCCATGGACGTGGTCGAGCTTGAGAAGCGCATGGCCACCGTGCTGCCCGACGGCTGGCGGCTGGGGCAGATCGAGGCGCAGCAGCCCACGACGAGCTACGGCGAGTTCAAGCGGGAGATCCTCAACGAGATCGCCCGGTGTCTGAACCTGCCCTTCAACGTCGCCGCCGGCAACAGCGCCGGCTACAACTACGCCTCCGGCCGCCTCGACCACCAGACCTACTACAAGTCGATCCGCATCGAGCAGGCGCACCTGGCCGAGGCGGTGCTCGACCGCCTCTTCGCCGCCTGGCTGGCCGAAGCGCAGCTCCTGCCCGAGTTCGCCTTCGCCCGCGCCCTCGGTGACGCGGTGCTGCACCACTGGTTCTTCGACGGCACCGAGCACGTCGACCCGGCCAAGGAGGCGAGCGCCCAGGCCACGCGGCTCCAGAGCCACACCACCACGCTCGCCGCCGAGTACGCCCGCCAGGGCAAGGACTGGGAGGCCGAGCTGCGCCAGCGGGCCAAGGAGAAGCAGCTGATGCGGCGGCTGGGTCTGTCTGACGAAGCCTTGGAACCCGCCCAACCCGACGACGAAGAGGAGAACGGCACGGATGCCGCAGACGCCCCCAAACTCGCAGCCTGAGTACCTCATCTT
>DASVCG010000499.1:0-3114 GCA_036381755.1 Phycisphaeraceae bacterium
ATCATGCTCATCATCCAACGACCAATCCGCCCCCCGGTGTCGATCGGCTGGCGGGCGGGGTGTTGGGCCAATCAACTTGCTGGATCACACCGCCACCGGCGCCTTGATGGGCGGGTGGGGTTCGTAGCCCTCAAGTGTGAAGTCGTCGTAGGTGAAGTCGAAGATGGACGTCACACGCGGGTTGAGGCGCATCGTCGGCAGCGGGCGGGGCTGGCGCGAGAGCTGCTCGCGGGCCTGGTCCAGATGGTTCTGGTAAAGGTGCACGTCGCCGAAGGTGTGTATGAACTGGCCCGGCTCCAGGCCGGTGACCTGCGCGACCATCATGGTCAAGAGGGCGTAGCTGGCGATGTTGAACGGCACGCCTAAGAAGAGGTCGGCGCTGCGCTGGTAGAGCTGGCAGCTTAGGCGGCCGTCAGCCACGTAGAACTGGAAGAGCACGTGGCAGGGGGGCAGGGCCATCTGCTCAAGCTGGCCTACGTTCCAGGCGCTGACGATGAGGCGGCGGGAGTCGGGGTTGGTGCGGATCTGGTCGATCACCTGGCTGATCTGGTCGATGGACCCGCTGTCGGGCGCGGGCCAGCTTCGCCACTGCTTGCCATAGATGGGCCCCAGGTCGCCCTGCTCATCGGCCCACTCGTCCCAGATGGTCACGCCATGCTCATGGAGGTAGCCGATGTTGGTGTCGCCGCGGAGGAACCAGAGCAGCTCGTGGATGATGGAACGGAGGTGCAGCTTCTTGGTGGTCAGCAGGGGGAAGCCGTCAGCCAGGTCGAAGCGCATCTGATGGCCGAACAGCGACAGCGTGCCCGTGCCGGTGCGGTCGCTCTTGGGCACGCCGTGGTGAAGCACATGATGCATCAGGTCCAGGTATTGCCGCATCGCAGGCATTGTAGCAGCCGGCGGGCCGGGGCCGGCAGGGAACTTGCATCAACCAATCAAAGACCCGCCTCCCGAGATCGCCCGTGCAGGCGGGGGGTAAAGGCCCAGCGGGCTTGGCGGGGCTGGTCAGTCGTAGCGGAACACGCCCTTGCGCCAGGCGTAGACGAAGGCGATGATGCTGGTGAGCACGAAAAAGAGCATCCGCCCCAGGAACAAGGGCGCCAGCTCGTGCCCCTGCGGGCCGGCCAGTTGCGGGAAAGTGACCGCCCAGGGGTAGAGGAAGACGATCTCCACGTCAAAGAGCAGGAACGTCATGGCCACGATGTAGAAGCGGACGTTGAACCGCCTGCGGGCCGTCCCGATCGGGTTCATGCCCGACTCGTAGACCATGCCCTTGACCGCCCCCTTGCGGCCCGGGCCTAGAACGGTGGTCGCCAGCAGGTTGAAGGCCGCGAACAGGATGGCCATGACCAGCAGCACACCCAGGGCGGCGTACTGGTTGAACCCGTCGGAAACAGCCAGCATCGTGAGCATGGGCTGGTAGTGTAACGTTCCCCCACTGTCGGGCAAGGCAGGGGACTGGGTGATTGGGCGATTGAGCGGCAGCCCCGCCCCCGTTGGGGGCGGGTTGTTAGGAATCCCTCAATTCTGAGTCTGAGCCCAATTTCTGAGTCCCGATCCCTGATCCTCGAACGATGGCCCCTGCTCAGGGCCCGTCAGAGGTTGGTCATGGGCGGGGCAGATAAGCGGACGAATTCGCGCCCGCGGGTTCGATGAGCTGGTAGGTGCCGCCGAACTGCTCCGCGATGGTTCTGAGGGCCTCCTGGCCGTCGCGGTAGAAGAATTGCACCGTGTGGACAGCGACGGGGCGTGAGCCCAGGTGGGTGCGCAGGGTTTCGATCAGCCGGCGGACGGTTTCCCGGTCGTTGTCGCGGCCGCCCAGGGCGCCGTCGGAGAGCAGGTAGATTTCGTTGACGGGGTAGCTCATCGCCAGCGTCAGGGCAGCGGTCAGCTCGGATCTGCCGCCGGGCACCACGTGGCCCTGGCTGGGGTCCATCCACGCCAGCACCTGCTGCTTGATTTGCGGCTGGGCGGGCTTGAGCCCCGCGGGCGGCGGCTCGATGGCCTGCCCCTGGCGGAAGAAGATCACCGTGAAGGCGTGGCGCTGCCCCAGCCGGCGGATCTGCTGATCCAGCCAGTTGATCATCTGCGGCAGGGTGTCCACCTGCGAGCCGGAGGCGTCCACCAGATAGACCACCTGCCGGGGCGAAAGGGACGCCTCTTCTTCCTGCGGCGCAGGCTCGTCGATGGGGGAAGCGGCCTGGGGCGAGGCGGCTGAGGCGGACCGGCTGCTTGTTGGGAAGGTTTTCTGCCAGGCCCGGCCAGGCCGGCCTTCTTCGGCTGGGGGGGCCTGCCCTAATCCGTCAATGATGGCTGTCTGTGCTGGCGCAGCCTCTTGCGCGGGAGGCGGGCTTTGGCTGGATCGAAGCGGCCCGGACGAAGGTTTTTCCTCCGTATCCGCCAGATCCGCCAGTGGCGAGGGTGTTGCCAGGGATGCGGGCGCGTCGCTGGCGGGCTCGTCTTCGTCAACTGCAGGAACCACCGGGATTTGCAGCGGGGCTTGCGGCAAGGACGAAGCGGCTTCCACCACGACGGCGGACGGGAGCGGGGACTCGTTAGGCGGCAGTTCCGAAGCCGATGCCCCCGTGGGCGTGGACGCCACCTGGCCTACGCGCCCCGCCAGGACCGCTTTGCCTATCAGCCGAGGCGATTCACCCATGAACAGGCTGACGGAGGGCCGGCTTGCCTGCTGGGCGGGCGGCAAAGCGGCAGATGCGGGCGGATGCGGCATCGACGCTGCAGCGGGGGTCGTCTGCCCAGTATCCTGCCCAGCGTCGCCCGCCTGCGCTACCGCATCGTCTGCGGGGGGAGCCACGGGGGGCAAGGGCGGGGTTTGCTCCGACGCCTCCGCTACTGGGCTGATGGGCAAGGGGGCTGCTGGGGTGGAGGGATTTTGCTCCGTTTGTTGCGGGGGGAGGGCGTTTTTCTGCGTCAGCATCATCCAGCCCACGCCGACTGAGGCCAGGATGAGACACCCGAACACCAGCACCAGCCAGCCCGCTCGTGGCCCGCGGGAACCAGCGGTTTGGGCGGGCTCTTCCGGGGGCCTATCCGGGGTTTTTTGAGCTTTCGTCAGCGGGGCAGCGGGAGCAGGGGGGCTGCCCGCTGGGGACG
>DASVCG010000500.1:0-3112 GCA_036381755.1 Phycisphaeraceae bacterium
GCGGCTCGTCGATGATGTCCAGCCGGTCGAGAATCGGCAGCGTCGCCGGCGTACGCTCCCACCGGCCCACCACCGAGGGGTCAAAATAGGAATCCACCTCGCACCCGCCGAGCACCACGGCAATGAGCATCAACAGCAGGCACGCCCCTCGAAACCCCCGACCCCACGCAAGCGTCTGTGTCCTCACGTCTATCTCCGATCTGTCTGGATGAAGTGGTCGATTCCGCCGGCTCCCTGGACGCCTCCCCCCTGGCGGCACAGTCTGAAGCTGGGCAATTTACATAGTAAAGGAAAATCAATCCATCCGCACCCCATCAAGGCGTCAATCAACGCCCAATCGGCATAACCGGACCGCCTCCGGGCCGGTCGATGGACGCTGCGCCAAATAGTCCGCCCATAACGGATACCCCGTACATCGGCCGCTGCCAAGCCTAACTATCGCCCAGCGTCTCACAAAATTCATGCCTGGCCGCTACAATCGTACCGCTTCAGCGGGATTAGCCGAAGCAACCGCCACGCCCATCGCCCGATTCGCGCCTTGTATACCTCGGCCGGGGCGGGGCCAGGTGGGGCAATAGCGGCCCCCGTGCTTATCACCCTCCTGGGATACGACATTCATGCAGACCCCCCGGTCCATCACGATCATCGGCGACGGCTCCATGGCCACGGTCTGCGCCTTGCTGCTGGAGAGCAAGGGGCTGGCGGTCACCCTCTGGGGGCCGTTCGCGGACCATGTGGCCGAGCTGATCCAGACCCGCGAGAACCGTCGATACCTCCCCGGCTACCGCCTGCCCGACTCGATCCGCCTCACCGCCGACGAGGCCCAGGCGTTCCGCAATGCCGACCTGGCGGTGAACGCGATCCCGACGCAGTACATCCGCGCGGTCTGGACGCGTCTGGCGCCGCACCTGCCCCGCCGGCTGCCCATCGCCTCCGTGGCCAAGGGGATCGAGCAGGAGACGCTGCTTCGGCCGACGCAGGTGATCGCGGACGTGCTGGCCCGCTCGACCGACGACCCGGACCAGGCGCCCCGCCCGCTGGCAGCGATCTCGGGCCCGTCCGTCGCCAGCGAGCTGGCCCGCTGCCTGCCCGCCACCGTCTGCGCCGCCAGCGACGACGAGGCCTTCGCCCGCCTGCTTCAGCAGACCTTCACCACCCACTGGTTCCGCGTCTACACCAACCGCGACCTGTTGGGCGTGGAGCTGGCCGGGGCCACCAAAAATGTCATCGCCCTGGCCGCGGGCATCCTCGACGGCCTCCAGGCCGGCAACAACGCCAAAAGCGCCCTGCTCTCACGCGGCCTGGCGGAAATCACCCGCCTGGGCGTGGCCATGGGCGCCTTGCAGGAAACCTTCTTCGGCATCGCCGGCGTGGGCGACCTGGCCACCACGTGCTTCAGCCCCACCGGGCGCAACCGCACCTGCGGCGAGCAATTGGGCCGCGGCCGTAAGCTCAAGGACGTGCTCGAAGAGATCCCCGGCGTCGTCGAGGGCGTGCCCACCACCAAGGCCGTCGTCGCCCTGGCGGAAAAATACCGCGTCGAAATGCCCATCACCCAGACGGTTCACCAGGTGCTCTTTGAAGGGCTGGACCCCCTCGAAGGCATCAGCCAGCTCATGTCGCGCCAGCTTAAGCCCGAACGCGTCGGCTGACGGCGCGGACCTAGACGGGGCGGATCAGTCGGATCCCCCCCTGCCACACAGGCGCGGGAAAGATGAGCGCGCCTGAGGGCTTTGTTGAGGTACCTTTACCTTTTGATGCTGCCCCCGCCGCGCCCCCGTCGGGGGCGGGCTATTGGGTGCAGTTCCATCCGCGCACCCACTGGGGGCGGGCTATGTGATTTGCCTTTTCCTACCGTCTGCCCGCTGCCGTCTATCTGTCTTCAGCCGGCGTATTTGCTCTCGTATTCTTCGGCGCTGAGCAGTTGGTCGAGCTGGCTGGGGTCGGAGGGCTTGACCTTGATGATCCACCCCTTGGTGTAGGGGTCTTCGTTGATGAGGGCGGGGTTGTCGATGGCTTCCTGGTTGACCGCGACGACCTCGCCGTCGATGCCGCAGTAAAGGTCGCTGACGGCCTTGACGGACTCGATCTCGCCGATGGTCTGGCCTTTCTGGATGGGGCCCTGGGTGACGCGGATCTCCAGGAACGTGATGTCGGTCAGCTCGTCGACGGCAAACTGGCTGATGCCGATCACCACCAGGCCGTCTTCGAGCTTGTGCCATTCGTGCGTCGGGCTGTAGCGTCGGTCGGAAGGGGTGGTCACGAGAAAACCTCCTGGGGTACGGGGTCGGCCGCAGGATGATACGGGTTAGTCCGTGATCGGACAAAATGGCTTGGGAGGGCGGCCTGGCGGACCGATGCGGCCTGCTTCGCCTGCCGATGAAAAAATGGGGGAAGTGGGTGGACCGGGCCGATTCGCGTCAGGAAGGTTAAGATACGCCCATGGCGATGCTGCGGCGACGCTACAAGGTGGCTCCCTACGAGCTGATGGGGCCCCGATCCGCGGGCGGGAAGCTGGGCGGGGCTTTGCCGACGCCGAGCCGGAGCAGCGGGCCCGCTGAGCCTGGCGACGGGCGGTGGTGGTCCTGGTCGGGCGCGGGCACGCCGCTGGTGCTGCGCGTGCCGCGGGGCCTGGCGGTGGTGGTATTGGCCGCGGTGGTGGGATTGATCGTCCTGGGCTACTGGGTCGGCTACGCGCGTGGCCGGGCAGCGGCGGAGACAGCCCTGGCCCCCGCTGATCCCGACGCCCAGCGCTACCCAGCCCCGACCCTGACTCCAGCGGGCCTGGAGTCTCCTTCGGAGGCCTCAGCCCAGCAAAACCCAACGCGACCCGGCCCCCTGCCGAGTGCCCGCAGCGACGCTGCCCGCCAAGCCCAGGCCGGCCCCGATCCGCGCCAGCCGGGGCTTAATTACCTGATCCTGGCGCGCTACCCCCCGGAGGCCGCCCAGCGTCTGGCGGAGTTCCTGGAGGCCAACGGGATTGCAACCGTTCAGGTTCCCGTAGATAATGGCCGGTTTGTGCATGTGGTGGCGGTGGACCGGGGGTTCTCAGGGGACCAACTGGGGGGCGAGGCGTACCGGCAATACGTCGGCCGCCTGCGCGATCTGGGGC
>DASVCG010000501.1:0-10176 GCA_036381755.1 Phycisphaeraceae bacterium
CTTCGGTGACGACGACATGACCGCGGAGGACGCCAGCGGCGATGAATACGAGATCAGCGACGTGCCGCTGTACGAGCGGTTCTACGCCGGCGGCCACCGCAGCTTCCGCGGCTTCGAGTACCGCGGCGTGGGCCCCCGCGGCATCCGTGCTGACACGGGCGAGCTGGGCGATGACCCCGTCGGCGGGGACTGGCTGCTGCTGACGGGGCTGGAGTACCAGTTCCCCCTCCTTGGCCGGCCCAACCCCGGTGAGCACACCGGCCTGCTCAACGGCGTGGTCTTCACCGACATGGGCACCGTCCAGGACGACGTGGGCCTGGATGAGTGGCGCGTCTCCGTGGGCGCGGGCCTTCGGCTCAAGATCCCCTTCCTGGGCCAGGCCCCCTTCGCCCTGGACTTCGCCATCCCCCTGCTGCGCCAGGACGGCGACGAGGAGCAATTCTTCAGCTTCGACCTGGCCCTGCCTTTGCGGTGACCGGCCGCTCTGCTGAGCGGGAGGGAACATTGCCCTTGCGCCGGTCACATGTTAGAACATGAAGCCTTGGCGCGATCCTGGCGGCCCTGCGGCCCGGCTGGATCGGCCCGACTACTTTGAGGAGCCTTCCCATGCGCATCAACCGCGTGAGCCTGACCGTGATCGGCGCGGCGCTGTTCCTGGTGGCCCTGGCCGGCGCCGGAGCGGGCACCGCCATGCGCGCCCAGCCCACGGCTGTGGCGGTCGTCGACCTGTCGGTGCTGTCCAACCAGCTCAACGAGCGGACGAAGATCGAGTCCGACCTCCAGGCCCGCCAGGAGGATCTGCAGCGCCAGCAGGAGGAGCGCAAGAACCAGATCAACCGGCTCCAGCAGGACTTAGCTGTGCTGGCCCCGGGCACCGCGGCCTATCAGCAGAAGGAGCAGGAGCTTCAAAAGGCGGTGCTCGAGTTCCAGGTATGGTCCAACTTCGAGTCGCAGCGGCTCAACCGCGAGCGGGGCATCCAGAAGGAGAACCTCTACCGCAAGGTGCTCGACGCTGTGGCCAAGGTGGCCCAGGCCAACGGCTACGACCTGGTGCTCTTCAAGGAGGGCAAGCCCGACTTCAACTACGAGAACCTCCAGCAGCTTGACGCCCTGATCCACATGCGCAAGGTGCTTTACGCCAGCGAGTCCGTCGACATCACCAGCCAGGTGATCGACCGGATGAACAACGAGTTCCAGGCCGGGCAGTAATCGGTTTAAAGCGGTCGGCCAAGAGGAGTTCGGCGCTTTCCATTGGAGAGTCCGGTTGGGGTTTCAAGGCCGGTCGGGCCGATGGTTCGGCAGCCTCAAACCCAGCGCCTGAGGCTCGAGGCCTCGGGCTTCACACCCGGAACTGGGACGGGCATGTCATCCTGGACCACGCAACAGATCGCCCAGGAGGTCGGCGGGGAGCTGGTTGGACCGGCGGACCTGCGCATCGACGGGCTGGAGGAGCTGGCCTTGGCGCAGCCGGGGCAGCTCACGTTCATCGGCGAGGGCAAGTACGCGGGGCGGTGGGCGTCGAGCCAGGCGTCAGCGGCGCTGGTGAGCCGGGGAATCCAGGTCGAGCCGGGCCCGGGCCGGGCGCTGATCTTCGTTGACAACGCGGACTTGGCGATGGCGGCGCTGCTGGAGCGGTTCGCTCCGTCGGCGGTGCTGCCTCCCGTGGGCGTGCACCCCACCGCGGTGGTCGATCCCACCGCCAGGCTTGGCGAGCAGGTGCGCATCGGACCCCTGTGCGTCATCGGCCCGGGGGTGGTGGTGGGCGACCGGTGCGTGCTGCACAGCAGCGTCACGCTGATGCAGGAGGTGACGATCGGCGCTGATTGCGTGCTGTGGCCGGGCGTGGTCATCCGCGAGCGGTGCACGGTGGGCGACCGCTGCATCCTGCATTCCAACGTCAACATCGGCGCGGACGGCTTTGGCTACCGGCCCGACCCGCAGGGGCGGGGGCTGGTCAAGATCACCCACATCGGCACGGTCCAGATCGGCCACGACGTGGAGATCGGGGCCGGCACGTGCATCGACCGGGGCAAGTTTTCCGCCACGGTCATCGGGGACGGCTCCAAGATCGACAACCTGGTTCAGATCGGCCACAATTGCCGTATCGGGCGGTGCGTCGTCCTCTCGGGCAGCACGGGGATCGCCGGCTCGGTGACCATCGGCGACGGGACGATGATCGGGGGCATGGCGGCGATCAAGGACCACGTCACCATCGGCTCGCGCGTGCAGTTGACCGGCTGCGCGCAGGTGATGAACGACGTTCCCGACGGGCAGACCTGGGGCGGCTCGCCCGCCCAGCCGCTCAAGGACGCGGTGCAGCAGGTTCTGGCGTTGCGGCGTCTGCCGGAATTGGTGAAGCAGCTCAAGCGCCGGTAAAATGCAGCGTTCGCTCGCACGGCGAAGCGGGGCCGCCTTGCCGGCAGCGGGGCGGGGACCCTCCCGGCGGGCCGTGGGGCGGGAGGCTCGGCGGGCCAGGCAGGTTCTCATGGAAGCGGAAGTTCAGCACACCATCGCCAAGCCCGTGACGCTCAAGGGCCGTGGCCTGTTCATGGGCCAGTCCGTCACGCTCACCTTTCGGCCGGCTCCGCCCAATCATGGCGTGGTGTTCGTGCGGACCGACCTGGGCGGGGCGCAGATCCCGGCGCTGGTGGATCACGTGGTCAAGCGCGCCCGCCGCACCGCCCTGAAGGCCGGGGAGGCCAGCGTCGACACCTGCGAGCACTGCCTCTCCGCCGTCGCCGGGCTGCGCATCGACAACCTGCGCATCGAGCTGGACGGCCCGGAGATCCCGGCGATGGACGGCTCGGCCATGCCGTTTTTGGAGGCGCTGCTGGAGGCGGGGCTCCAGCCCAGCGACGAGCCGCGCGTCCGCATGGTGGTGACCGAGCCGGTCGTCGTCCGCCAGGATGACGCGATGGTCGCCGCGGTGCCCTCCGATAGCCCGGACTTGCAGGTGGTGTACGAACTGGACTACGGCGGGGGGCCGCTGGGCCGGCAGCTCCACGTGTTCGATTCCTCCAACGGCGACTACGCCCACCAGATCGCCCCCTCGCGCACCTTCATCCTCGAGCACGAGGCCCGCGCTCTGCGCGAGCGCGGCATCGGCACGCACCTGACCGAGGACGACGTGCTGGTGATCGGCCAGTCCGGCCCGCTGGGCCAAAGCCGCTTCCGCTTTGAGGACGAGCCGGTGCGCCACAAGGTGCTGGACCTGATCGGCGACCTGTACCTGCTGGGCGCGCCGATCCAGGGCCGGGTGGTGGCGTACAAGTCCGGCCACGCGCTGAACCACCTGCTGGTGCGGAGGCTGATCCGGACGCACCGCGCCCGGCGGCGTCGCCACCTGGCGTTGCGCCGCGGGGAGCTGGACATCCGCCGCATCCGCCGCATCCTTCCGCACCGCTACCCCATGCTGCTGGTGGACCGGGTGGTGGAGATGGACGGCGACCGGCGGGCGGTGGGCATCAAGAACGTGACCATCAACGAGCCGTTTTTCCAGGGGCACTACCCCGGCACGCCGATCATGCCCGGCGTGCTGGTGGTGGAGGCGATGGCCCAGCTCTCGGGCGTGCTGATCGGCCAGAAGCTCGAGCATATGGGCAAGCTGGCGGTGCTGCTGAGCCTGGACCGGGTGAAGCTGCGCAAGCCGGTGACGCCGGGGGACCAGTTGGTGATCGAGGCCGAGTCGGTGCGTGTGCGCAGCCGGATCGCGCACATGCGCTGCCGCGCGTACGTGGCCGAGGAGCTAGCCGCCGAGGCCGAGGTGAAATTCATGCTCGTCGATGACGACCAGGAATGAAGGGATTGGGCGATGGGGCGGTTGGTGGCCGGATGAGGCCGCCTTTCCCGGTTGTCGGGTCACGCCGCTGCATCGCCCGATAGATCATGCCAACGATTCACGCTAGTTCTGTGGTTGAGCCGGGCGCCGAGTTGGCCGAGGAGGTCGTCGTGGGCCCGTTCTGCCACATCGGGCCTGGGGTCAAGATCGGCCGGGGCTGCCGGCTGCTGAGCCATGTGGCGATCCGCGGCCGCACCACGCTGGGCGAGCACAACACGCTGTGGCCCCACTGCGTGCTGGGGGGCGACCCGCAGGACCTCAAGTATCGCGGCGAGGACACCGAGCTGATCGTCGGCAGCCACAACGACATCCGCGAGGGCGCCACGATCCACAGGGGCACCGTCGGCGGGGGGGGCGTTACCCGCGTGGGCGATCACAACCTCATCATGGCCTACGCCCACGTCGGCCACGATTGCCAGTTGGGCAGCCACCTGGTCATCGCCAACGCGGTGCAGTTGGCCGGGCATGTGTGCATCGAGGATTACGCGGTCGTCGGGGGCGCCAGCGCCATCCACCACTACGTCACCGTCTGGCAGTATGCGTTCATCGGGGGCATGAGCCGCATTGTTCACGACGTGCCGCCGTTCATGGTCGTCGAGGGCAGCCCGGCGCGCATCCGCAAGGTGAACGCCATCCTGCTCAAGCGTCACCATTTCGACCAGGCGCAGATCGACCGGCTCAAGGAGGCGTACCGCCGGCTGTTCGGGGGCGACAACGGCGCGCCCGTCGGGGCCATGAGCCGGCAACTGGACGAGCTAGCCGCGGCGCACCCCGACGATTGGTGCATTCAGACGCTGGTGGACGCCTTGCGCAAGTCGTCCCTGGGGATTTACGGCCGGCACCGCGAGGCCACCCGTGCGGACAACCGCTACACCAACCCCGTCCGCTAGGCGGGCATCGGCGGGCAGGGGCCGTTGGGGGGAGGGGCCGGGCGGCTTGAGTGTTTGCGGGCCGCTGCTCTTTGCCACGCCTTCGCTGACGTACCATAATCACCAGCCACCGGCCCGCCAGCGGGGGGACCGCTTGAGCCAACACCGGGCCGTTGAACCCAACACCGCCCAGCCTTCCAGCGCATCATGCCCACCACTTTTCTCATCACCGGCGCCGCGGGTTTCATCGGCTCGCACCTGACCGAACGGCTTTTGGGCGAAGGCCACGCCGTCGTCGGCATGGATAACTTCAACGACTTCTACGACCCTGCGCGCAAGCGGCGCAACCTTCAGCGCGTCGCGGAGCACGAGGGTTTCACCCTCATCGAGGGCGATATCCGCGACCGCCAGGCGGTGTTTGACGCCTTCACCGCCTATCAGCCGCAGGTCGTGGTGCACCTGGCGGCGATGGCGGGCGTGCGGCCCAGCATCGAGAACCCCCAGCTCTACACGCAGGTCAACCTCGACGGCACGGTGAACCTGCTGGACGCCGCGGTCGCCTACCAGACTGAGCGGTTCATCTTCGCCAGCTCCTCCAGCGTCTACGGCAACAACCAGAAGGTGCCCTTTGCTGAGGAGGACCGCGTCGATTTCCCCATCAGCCCCTACGCGGCGACGAAGAAGGCCGGCGAGCTGCTGTGCCACACCTACACCCACGTGCACGACCTGCCGATCTTCTGCCTGCGGTTCTTCACCGTCTTCGGCCCGCGCCAGCGGCCGGACCTGGCCATCCACAAGTTCCTGCGCCTCTTGCGCTGCGGCAAGCCGATCCCGATGTTCGGCGACGGCTCCACCAGCCGCGATTACACCTACATCGACGACATCCTCGCGGGCATCCGCGCCGCGATCGACCGCTGCGGCCTGGAGCACCGCTACCGCGTCTACAACCTCGGCGGCAGCCACCCGGTGACGCTGCGCGAGCTGATCGGCGCCATCGAGCGCGTCACGGGGCTGGTCGCCAAAATCGATCAGCAGCCCATGCAGCCCGGCGACGTCAACCGCACCTGGGCCGACCTGGCCCGCTCCCAGGCGGAATTGGGCTACGAGCCGGCCATCTCGCTAGAAGAAGGGCTGGCGCGGCAGTGGGCGTGGATGCAGGAGCAAGAGGGCTAAGCCGCTGCGGGCCCGCGGGGGAGGCTTCAGCGCGGCTCGACGCGCTGGATGTAGAACATCGAGTCCGCGGCACGCGGGCCGATCAGGTGCCAGCTCAGCGGGTACGGCGGCTTGAGGCTCACGTAGGTCTCGAAGATGAATCGCCCCCAGGCATGCTGCTGCTCGATGTTCTTTTCGATGCGGGCGGTGGCGGTGGGGGGGATGAACTGCCCGGTCAAGTAGTTCCAGCAAGGGTCCAGGCGGATCAGCAGGTGGCCCTCGTCCCACTCGATGGGGTAGCCGTGGACGTGGCCCTCGCCCGTGCCGGGCGTGTGCAGCCAGTAGCACATGAAGCGGTCCTTGGCGGCGGTGGAGGTGTCCTGCGTGCCGCCCTGGAGGAGCCGGGCGTGGCTGACGCGGACGGGCAGGATGTCCGTACGCCTGCGGGCGATCCACAGCCGGCGGGTCTGGACATCGAACAGGCCCACGTGGGCGTAGTCCACGCGGAGCTTGTCGGTGGTGTATCGCCGGTTGATCTGCCGATCGGCGGCCAAGGGTTGCCCTCAAAGTCAGGGAGCGGGGCGGCTGGCAACAGGCGGGCCCGCCCCCGCGGTTGTGACGGCTCGGCGGCAGCGGGTATCTTATGAGGCCCCGCTGGGGCCTGCACCGTCAGCGGGGCGGCCGGGGCAGGGCGGGCGGATGCCAAGCGAGCCAGGCCGGTCGCCCCGGATCGATAGCTGAACCCCCAGGCCTTCAGGACGGAAGGAGTTGGCTTGATGAGTTCCTCCGCATCCGCAGCAGCCCCCGCGGCCCTTCCCACGGTCACCGGCCGCCTGGCGGACAAGTCGGATGACAGGATTGTGCTGAGCCTGCCCGGCACCGACTACCGCCTGCACCTGGTGCCCCGCGGGTCATTGGAGGCCCAGGTGGGCCAGCGCGTCACGGGCGTCATCCGCGTCAAGGCCAAGCGGGTGGACGTGGTGCCTTCGGGGGGGCGGTACATCGAGCCGGTGTTCGGCCGGCCACGCCGCGTCCAAGGGCGGGTGATCGGCGGCGACGTGCAGACCAACACCCTCCACGTGCACGCTGCGGCGCCGGTGATCGCCCAACTGATGCCCTCGCAGAAGGCCGCCAATTTCGCGGTGGGCCAGCTTGTCAGCTTCGACGTGGAGCGCGGCGCCACCTTCGAGCTGGAGCAAACCGACACCCAGGCCTGATCGCGGTGCGGGCGACGCGCGGACTTCGCCCCGCCTTGCCTCGCCTCACGCCTGGGGCATGGCGACTCTCATGAGCACGCTCAAGCGCATCCTGGTCACCGGCGGCGCCGGGTTCATCGGTTCGCACCTCTGCCGGCGGCTCGTGGATGAGGGCCACGATGTCATCTGCGTGGACAACTTCTTCACCAGCCAGAAGGAGAACGTCGCGCACCTGCTCGATCGGCCCAACTTTGAGCTGCTCCGCCATGACGTGACGCACCCGCTGTGGCTTGAAGTGGACCAGATCTACAACCTGGCCTGCCCCGCCTCGCCGGTCCATTACCAGTACAACCCCATCAAGACGATGAAGACGTCGATCATCGGCGCCATCAACGTCCTGGGCATGGCCAAGCGCACCAACGCCACGATCCTCCAAGCCTCGACCAGCGAGGTGTACGGCGACCCGACCGTCCATCCCCAGCCCGAAAGCTACCGCGGCAACGTCAACCCGATCGGCCCCCGCGCCTGCTATGACGAAGGCAAGCGCTGCGCCGAGACCCTCTTCTTCGACTACCACCGCAGCCACGGCACGAACATCAAGGTCGTCCGCATCTTCAACACGTACGGCCCGCTGATGCACCCCTACGACGGCCGCGTCGTCAGCAACTTCATCCTCCAGGCCCTCGCCGACCAGGACATCACGCTCTACGGCGACGGCTCGCAGACACGCAGCTTCTGCTACGTCGATGACCTGGTCGAAGGCTTCGTCCAATTCATGAACTCGCCCGACGACGTCATCGGCCCCATCAACCTGGGCAACCCCGGCGAATTCACCATCCGCCAGCTCGCCGAAATGGTCATCGAGATGACCAACTCGAAGTCGAAGATGATCCAGCAGCCCCTGCCCACGGATGACCCGACGCAGCGCAAGCCCGACATCACGCTGGCGAAAAAGCACCTGAAATGGGAGCCGGCGGTCCCGCTGCGCGAAGGCCTGCGCAAGACCATCGACTATTTCGCCTCGCTGGACCTCTCGCGCTTCCGCAAACCCACCCCGCACACCGCCCACGGCCCCGCCGTCGCCACGGTTTAGCCGCCACACCGACCGCTCCACGGTTAGCCGCGACGCCGAAGGCGAGCGCTGGTCTCCCATTCCCCTCCCGCGCTATAGTGCTCCCGCACGTAGTTCATCAGTAGGGAATTTGGAGGGAGACATCGTGGCCATTCTTGCGCATCTTCCGTTTCGGGAGCGGTTGATTCAGCTCATGTACTGCAAGCCGGTGGGTCGCTTCGCCGCATGGTCGAGCCGCGCCGTGGGCGCGGGGCGCATCAGCCAGCGCATCTCGCCGCTGTGCCACTATGTGCCCAGCGTCGTGCCGGTGAACATCCCCGCGCGGCACGGCGGCGGAACCTTCCGCATGCGCGGCCATCATGCCCGCGACAGCGTCGCCCGCTGCCTCTGGTGGGGCGGGTGGGAGAGCTTTGAATCTCCCCTGCCCGACGTGTTCGCCACGCTCAGCCGCGGGTGCGAATGCGTGCTGGACGTCGGGTCCTACTCGGGCTGTTATTCGATGCTCGCCGCGCGCTGCGAACCGGATGCGCGCGTCTTCGCCTTCGAGCCCTTCCCCACCGCCCGGCAGATGCTTCAAGAGAACCTCGCGCTCAACAGCCTGCGCGATCGCATCACCGTCATCGCCGAGGCCGCGTCCGATCGTTGCGAGCAGCGCACGCTGCACGTCCCGCCGACCACAACCGGCCTGCTGGAAACCGCCAGCACGCTCGAGGCCGACCTCTACGACGAAACCATCGAGCGCCTGCCGGTGCAGACTGTCACCCTCGACCACTTCGCCGCGCAGCATCAAGGACGCATCGGCCTGATGAAGGTGGATGTGGAGGCGGCGGAACTGTCGGTCCTCCGCGGCGCATCGAAGGTGCTCACCGAGCACCGGCCGCTGATGTGCGTGGAGATCCTCGCCGCCGCCAAAGTGCAGCCGATCCAGGCGCTGCTCGAGCAGCACGACTACGCCATCGCCCTGCTCACGCGCGACGGCGTGATGCGGCGCGATCGCCTTGAAAGTCACGCCGATGCCCCCGACCAGCTCTTCTACCCGCGCGAAAGGCAAGAGGAAATCACCGAACGCCTGAGCTGGATCCGCGGATGAGCCGCGCGTCCGGTCGATGCGCGGCGAGCGGAGTCAACGTAGACTCTACGCCATGAGTGACACCCAACCGCCGCTGACCATTGCCGCGTTTCAGAAGCACATCCGCGACCGCTACTACGCCTCGGACTCTGCCCGCGGCACGGCCGGCACGTTCGTGTGGTTCATCGAAGAGGTCGGCGAGCTGGCCACCGCGCTGCACGGCTCCGACCGGGCCAACCTCGAGGAGGAATTCGCCGACGTGGTGGCGTGGTTGTGCACGCTGGCGAACATCAACGATGTCGATCTCGAAGCCGCCCTCCGCCGCAAATACTTGACCGGCGAAGGCCCCAAGGGCCACAAATAGTTTTCCACAAGTGTGTCCCGCGTCACGCCTGTGCGCATAAAAGCGGCCCCCGAATCTATATGACGCACCGCGGAAAAGAGTTGCTGATTCACCTGCTCAGCGCGACACGACAGGGTGGGTGTGCGCGCATGAGCATGAGCATGAGCATCTCGGTGACCGGGCGTCACTCGGCGCTCTGCCGCGTCCACTGCTGATAGGCCTGGGGGATGTTCGCCGCGGCGTGGTCGCCTTCGTGGAAGTAGAAGCGGTACTTGAAGGTGACGCTGTCGCCGTTCTTGAGCGTCATGTCGCCGCTGCCCTCGGGGGCGGCCTTGTCGAAATCGTGCCCGCCGAAGGGATTCGCGGCGACCAGGCCGTAGTCGCGCGCGTGCCAGTGCGTCGGATGGCGCGGGTTCGCCGGATGATCGAAGATGGCGATGCCGATCTTCTTGCCGTCGATTTCGCCCCAGTAATCGACCCATTTCGCCTGCTTGCCCCAGACGTCCTTACCCTCGACGCCTTCGCTGTTGACCGCCTTGCCGTTGGCGACGATGCCCTTCTTCTCATCACCCTTGAGCCGCAGGCTCGGATGGGTGCGGATGCCCATCGTGCCTTCCTTGGTCTCGCCGAAGGTCAC
>DASVCG010000502.1:0-4839 GCA_036381755.1 Phycisphaeraceae bacterium
ACCACGTCTGGCCGCGATTTTCCGAAGACGCCATCCACAGTCGGCCGTCGGCGGTTCGCAGCACCATCAGCAGCTTGCCGCTGGACACTTGGGCGACGCTGGGCTCCACGACGTCCATACCGCCGGGGCCTTCCACCGTGCCCAGGCGTTGCCACGTCGCCCCGCTGTCGCGCGAGCAAAGCAAAGCCGCGATGCGGGGCCGCTTGAAGCGGTAGATCGGCAAGACCAACTCGCCGCTGGCAAGCCGGATGCCGTTGCTCCTGGGGCCCCAGCCGGTTTCGGGCAAGACCTGAACCGCATCGGACCAGGTGGCCCCTGCGTCTTCGGAGACGCGCATCATCAAACGGAATGAATCGACCCCGACTTCGCGCTTCTCTGCATCGCGCAGGCCGACGAAGGGATAGCGGTTCCATCGTCCGACGGAGAAGCACAGCCAGGTGCGGTTGCCGTCGGCGAGGAAGGCGGGGTCGAAGTCGCTGCGGCGGGGGTCGTCCTGGAGCACCTGCGCCGGCGACCAGGTGGCCCCCCCGTCGTCGGAGAACGACCCCAGGATCACCTGGTGCACCGAGGCCTCGTAGGGCCCGGAGAACCACGCCGCCAGCAGCCGCCCGTCGGCCAGCAGCGTCACGCTGGGGGCGTGGTTGAACCCGTACAGGTTCGTGCGGTCGTACGGGTCGGCCTTCCCGTACCGGAACACCGTGGCGGTCCCGATCAGCCGCGGCGCGGACGCTGATGCCGATGGCGATGGCGAGGGCGACGCTGACGACGATCCTGATGATGACGACGTCGATGCTGACGCTGACACTGACGACGATCCCGGTGCCGATGGCGATGCGGGTGATAGCACGGCCGGCTCCTCTCCCCAAGCGGGCGCGCCGGCGCAGGCGCACACGCACACGCCCAGCATCAGCCGCCGCGCCAGCCCTCGCCACCGCCGCGGACGCGCCCATTCCCGCTGATAATGCTGCGTGTTGTTCGCGCAGGGCATCGCGTTCGTGTTCATTCGGATCACCTCGAAGTAGTGGCGTACTCAAGTATTCGCGCACAGCATCGCGTTATGCCGTAGCGATGCCCGCGCTCAGCCGCTTCATCGAATACCGACACACCTCACTCAGCAGCGGCGCTGACGCTGCAACCCAGAAGCTAACCAAGCCACATTCGTGCAGGCTGCGTGCTCGCATGCGTAGGCGTGTAGAAAACTTCTTCATGTGGAGCCGCTTGGCAAAAATCCCGGCCCGGAATCTATTCGTCCCGGGCCGGGAAAAGGGGACCGTCCTGGCTTGTAGGGTCGTTCTTCAAGCAAGCTGCTGGGCTGGTCGGCGACGCCACGGCAGCAGGGCCATCAAGCCCGCCAGCAGGCCGACACTGGCAGGCTCAGGGACCGCGGTCACGTAGAGCCCATCGGATTCAATGCTGTAGGTCATCGCCGGGCCGCCGATGAAGGAGATCGCTGTGCTGGCGCTGTCGCCTGTGGCGGAGCCCCAGCCGATGAGCTTGATGATCTGCTGAGTGGACGGCGCGACCAGCTCGGTCACGTCGATGGTAACGCTCCCGCCATGGGTGAACGCGCCGGTGATGTCGAGCAGGTCGTAGCCCTGGCCGGCGTCGAGCGAGGCCAGGAGGTCGCTGATCTCCAGGAGGATGCTGATGCCGGTGTTGTCCCAGTCGCCCTCGACGTGGATGACGCCTGCCGAGAGGCCCACGGAAACCGCGGCGCCGCTGGCGCCGGAGACGTTGCCGACGATATCGCCGCTGCCTTCGAGCACGCCGTTGGAATTGAGGAACAGCCCGTTGGCGAAGTTATGGATGCCGTTGGCGCCGTTAGCGTCCAGCTTCATGCGATAGGTGGCGGAGTCGGCGCCGCCGTCGCCGACGGTGAAGGCCGAGCCGTTGTTGATGTCGGCGATGACCGCGGCGATGGTGCCGCTGTTGAACGTAACGGTGGATGCTGCGCCGTTGGTGGCGACGATGCCGCCGCCCTCGTAGACCTCGTCTTCCGAATTGAAGAACTGGGTCAGGTCGACCTGGCTTTGGGTGATCGAGGCGCTGCCGCGGCGGATCTCGATGCCGGTGCCTGTCAGGCTGCCCTGGTCCAGGACGATCTGGTTGCCGGTGCTGGTTTCGTTGCGGCCCAGGATGAAGTAGTTGCCGCCGGTGACAGCGCCGTTGTTCTCGACACGGAGGGTGTTGTTGACGCCTGATCGGCCGATGTCGGAGGTTGTGCCGTTGCCGGTCAGGTGGAGCGTGGCCGCGGAGACGAGGATCGTGTTGTCGGTGGCGGCGTCGGTGATGGCCATCAGGATGTGGCTGGCGGTGACCGATCCGCCGTCGAGGACTTCGAGCCTGTTGTCGACGGCGTTTTTGGTGGTGGAGCCGGTGTGGCCCACGCCGATGTTGCCCGCCAGGGTGATGGTCGAGCCGTCGCCGGTGACGGTCGCCTTGCCGTGACTGGAGCCGGCCAGGCCGATGAGAAGCTGGCCCGTGGAGGTCATGTCGGCGCCGTTGTGGACGAGCAGGGTGGAGTTGTCTGAGCCGCCGCTGCCCACGTCGATGGCGCCGCTGGTGTAGGTGGTGTGCCAGAGGGTGTTCTCGCCGGTGAGCTCGAGGGAGTTGTTGCTGGAGTCGGGGCTGTTGCCCAGGAGGATGATTTGGCTCTCGATCTGTCCGCCGATGTGGCGGATGGTGTTCTTCTCGCCGGCGCCGGTGCCGGTGAGGAAGAAGCTGCTCATGGTCCACTTGAAGTTGCCCACGTCGAAGGTGATGGTGCCCGCGGTGTTCTGGACGAAGGTGCGGTAGTGGGTGGCGTTGGCGGTGAAGGTGATGGTGCCGTCGACGTTGGTGCTGGAGTTGAAGATGCCCAGGTCAGCGGGGCTGGTGTTGCCCGGCGCCTGGCTGCTCCAATTGGCGTTGTCGTTGAAGACGCCGCCTGATGAGGAGCCGACCCAGACGGTGGTGGCGGCGAGGCCAGCGGGGGCCGCTCCCAGAACCCCCAGGCCGATAGCGGCCGAGCGCAGCAGCCATCGAAGCGGCGCGTTCGACGCACAGGGGAAGAGATCCTGGCTTTTCCTGGCGTTCATCGAATCCTCCTTTTCTTGATGACCGAGATGACCTTGAAGGGAACGTTAACAAGCCCAGGGGCGCATCACGCTTAGCAGCACGATCGCTGCAATGGGTGGCTGGCAGCGGCGCATCGTGAAAGACGGCGAGTGGTCTTAGGGGGGCCGGTGTTTTTCACGACAGGCGCTCCGGATCGATGCCGGGCCACCCAAGCGACGCGGGGATCGATTCACCCAGGCCGTGCCCGCCGGACGGTGGCCATGAAAGGAACGGGTTGCGACGCCACGGGTACAGGATACAGGTGAATACACAAGGATGCAATAGATTTTTTGTCCGCTATCGCAAAGCCTTGGAGCAAAGCGGCGGGGATCTCCGCATCGAGCCCAACCGCCTTTATTATTTATAAAATCTTTTGATTCAATATTTTGATTTATATTTCCTCGCGAGAATCAAAGGGCGCAGGCTGGAAGAGCCGATCAGCGAACCTCCGGGCGTCAAAAAGGATTGACGGCATGTGTATACACATTGTATGATGGGGTCATGGCCGAATCGCCCAATAGCAATCTTTATGAAGAAGCCTACGAGCGAATCCGGGACATGCTCTTGCATGGCGAGCTGCGTCCGGGGTCGCGGATTTCAGGTTTGGATCTGGCCAAGCAGTTGCGGATCAGCCGCACGCCTGTGCGGGAGGCGATCCGACGCCTGGCGGCCGAGGGCCTGATCAAGGAAGTGCCCGGCTTCGGGGCGTTTATCCGGATCCCGACGCGGCCGGAGCTGATCGAGCTGTACGACCTGCGCGAGCTGCTGGAGTCGTACGCCGCAGTCGAGGCAGCGCAGCGGATCACCCAGGACGAGCTGGACCAACTGGAGAACTGCTGCCAGCAGTGGCGGGAGCTGACGCTCCAGCTCAAGAAGCTCAAGGGGCCGGGCCTGATCGAGCGGCTTTACAACCGCTGGATCACCATCGACGAGCATTACCACCGCGTCCTGGTGGCTGCGGCGAGGAACCGGCTGTTGTCCAAGGTGATCCGGGACATGCGCCTCTTGAGCCGAACCCTGGACCTGCGACGGCTGGACGCCTCGCCCACGATCACTTACCGCACCGCCGCTTGGACGTATCGTCATCACGCCTCGCTGGTCCGCGCCTTGAGGCGGCGGGACGCTGAGGCCGCCCGGCATTGGATGAGCCAACAGATTCAGATCGGCAAGCGCCTCCACCTGGCTCATTTCGAAGCCGTGGGGCGTCAGATGTTGGATTCAACGCGCAACGAGTGGATCGGAAGCCTGGTCGAGACATAGTCCGCGCCGTCCGCTTTGCATCGTGATTGTTGATGACGGGGACATCATCCCAAAACACCTCCGGGGAGGTGCATGCGGTTGGTTTGCGTCCATATTTCCTCAATCTCTTCGGTTCGGTGAGGAACAAGAGGCAGCAGATCATGCGGATCAGGTGGTGCACCCATCCAGGAGAAAGCCATGAGCGTCCTTTCACGACGGCTTCACGGTCCGGTCCTGTTGATCCCCGTCGGCATGCAGGCGTCGCGGGAGTCATTGGGGAGGCGCGGCGTCGCGCGGGCCTTTACCCTGATCGAATTATTAGTGGTCATTAGCATCATTGCTTTACTGATTTCCATCCTGATGCCCGCGCTGGCCGGCGCGCGGGAAGCGGCGAACGCCATCTCGTGCATGAGCAACCAGCGTCAGGTCGGGCTGACCAGCCAGTACTATTCCCACGATTTTGACGGCTGGATCGTGCCCATCCGCATTGTCGATGCGAGTTTC
>DASVCG010000503.1:0-2045 GCA_036381755.1 Phycisphaeraceae bacterium
CCGGGTGCGGGCACTGGCGGCACTGGCCCACGGGGAGCTGTGCCTCTGTCAGATCATCGAAGTGCTGGAGCTGTCGCCCTCGACCGTATCCAAGCACATGTCGATCCTCCACCAGGCCGGGCTGGTGGAGCGGCGCAAGGATGGTCGCTGGCACTACTACCGCCTCGCCGGCCCCGATGCGCCGGCTGTCGTGCGGGATGCCATCGCCTGGACGCTGAAGGCTCTGGAACACGAAAAGGTGATTGTCAGCGACGCCAAGACGCTGTGCTGCATCCGCGAGAAAGACCGAGAGGAGTTGACCGCATGTTACAGCGGAAAATGAAGGTTCTGTTCCTTTGTACCGGCAACTCCTGCCGCAGCCAGATGGCCGAGGGCTGGGCACGCCAGCTCAAGGGTGATGCGATCGAGCCCTATTCGGCTGGCATCGAGAAGCACGGGCTCAATTCGAGCGCGGTCAAAGTGATGGCCGAGGCTGGAGTGGACATCTCCGCCCACACCAGCAAGACGCTCGACGACCTGGCGGATGTCCAGTTCGACTACGTCGTCACCGTCTGCGGCCACGCACACGAAACCTGCCCGATGTTCCCGGGCAAGGCGAAGGTGGTGCATATGGGTTTCGACGACCCGCCGAAGCTGGCTTCGGACGAAGCCGACCCGGAAAAGGCTCTGGAGCACTATCGACGGGTCCGCGATGAGATCCGCCGTTTCGTCGAATCACTGCCCAACGCACTCACGAACAACAATCAGGGAGCCAAGCCATGAGCGAATGCTGTGGACCGACCTGCTGTGGCGGGGATGCCGCCGAAGCGCCTGCGCCCGATACCACGCGCGACCGGGTGCGCGAAGGCTACGCGAAGATCGCCCAAAGCGGCACGCTGACGAGCATCACGCTACCCGTCGGCGGCGGGTGCTGCGGCAGCGATACCGGCAAGGGCGGCTGGAGCCATGAAGAACTCGCCCGACGGCTGGGCTATTCGGCCGAAGAGATCGCGGCCCTGCCCCAGGGCGCGAACATGGGGCTCTCGTGCGGCAACCCTACCGCCATCGCCGCGCTCCAGCCCGGCCAGGTCGTGCTCGACCTCGGCAGCGGCGGCGGGTTCGACTGCTTCCTTGCCGGCCCGAAGGTGGGACAGACCGGCCGAGTGATCGGCGTGGACATGACGCCGGAGATGATCACCAAGGCCCGGCGGAACATCGCGTCATACCGCCAGAGAACGGGGCTGGACAATGTCGAGTTCCGCCTCGGCGAGATCGAGCACCTGCCGGTCGCCGACGCCACCGTGGATGTGGTCATCTCCAACTGCGTGATCAACCTCAGCCCCGACAAGCCGCAGGTGTGGCGCGAGATCGCCCGCGTGCTCAAGCCCGGCGGGCGCGTGGCGGCAAGCGACATGGCGCTGCTCAGGCCGCTGCCCGAGAGCGTGCGCGAGATGGTGGAGGCCCTTGTCGGCTGCATCGCCGGGGCGGTGCTCGTCGAGGAGTACCAGGCGATGGTCGAGGCAGCGGGGCTGACCGAGGTTGCCCTGCGGCCCAAGCCCGAGTACGTCGCGGCGCTCGAATCGTTCCAGGACCCGCTGTATCAGAAGATTGCCGGAGCGCTGCCGGACGGTACGACCGCCGCAGATTTTGTTACCAGTCTTGACGTGATGGCGCAGAAGGCCGCGTCCGACGCTTGAAAGAAAACCGCAATGAACCAGCCCGAAAGCACCGTCCGCCGCTTGTCGTTCCTCGATCGCTACCTTACGCTCTGGATATTCCTGGCAATGGGGCTCGGCGTGGCGGTCGGCTACCTGTTCCAAGCGCCGGTTCAGCGGTTCAATGATGTGCTGACCGTGGCGGGCCACACGAATCTGCTCATCGCCGCGGGGCTCATCCTGATGATGTACCCACCGCTGGCGAAGGTGAAGTACGAGCTGATGCCCAGGGTCTTCGCCGATACAAAGATCCTTGGCCTGTCGCTGGTGCAGAACTGGATCGTCGGGCCGGTACTGATGTTCGTACTCGCCGTGGGGTTTTTCGGCTTCCTCGCTCCAGCCCTCTTCGGT
>DASVCG010000504.1:0-4778 GCA_036381755.1 Phycisphaeraceae bacterium
AGAACGCGTTTGCCAGGCTCACCTGCCGCGGCGCCACCGGCACCTTGATCACCCGCTCGATCGGGTAAGGCAGGCCCAGGTGCCAGCCCCGCTCGTACACCTGCTGCCCCGGCCGGCCCACGATCCGGCCGAACCGCAGCCGCACCGCCTGCTCCTGCCCCTCCGTCACGGAAAACACCCCGCTGAACAGGTAGAGCACCAACAGGACCACCATCACCGCCTTGAGGATGAGGAAGCTGACGCGCAGCGCGTCCGAAAGCGACTGCTGCGCCGGGTCCAGCTCCTCCAGGTGGTGATCATGGCCGTGCTCATGATCGTGATCGTGACCGTCATCGTGATGGTGATGATGGTCGTGCTGGTGCAGGAACGGGTTTTTGATCTGCTGCGTCATCGCGGCTGGGCCTCACGTGCGGGCTGCTTAGTCCTGGTTACGCGCGCTGACCGCCTCGTCGCCGGGCCGGCCGGTCGCCACCGGCGAGGTCAGCGAGCCCTCCAGCGGCTTGAGGAACAGATTGTTGGCGTCCAGGATGAACGTGGTGTTGTGCGGCAGAACCTGCTTGAGCGCCTCGACCTGCCGCAGGAAGATCGCGAACTCCTGGTCCTCCCGGAACGCGGCCATGTAAGCCGCGGCTTCGGTGCGGCCCTCGTCCTTGATCGCCTCAGCACGACGCTGCGCAAAGGCCAGGATCCGCTGCTGAGCGCTGCGCGCCTGGCTGACGATGTCCGACGCCTTGGCCTTGCCCTCGGCACGGATGCTCTCAGCGATGGCCTCCCGCGTCGCCCGCATCCGGTCGAACACCTTCTGCGTCGTGGTCTCAGGCAGCAAAATTCGACGAATGCCCACCTCCACCACGTCGATGCCGTAGCTGGGCTTGATCTGCCACAGCCGTTCCCGCAGTTGCTCCACGCACGCCTGCTCGATCTGCGCCAGCTTCATGCGATTCGGGTCGGTGTTGACCAGCTCATCGAAGCGGTAGGACGTGATCACGCCGTTGAGGTGGCTCATCAGCGATTCAAGCTGCTGCCGGGCGTGCTGGATATCCTGGAGCGTGCGGAAGAAGGCGTACGGGTCGGTGATCCGCCAGGCCAGGTACTTCTGCACAAGGATCGCCTTGCCGTCCTTGGTCTGGATCTCCTCGAGCTGATCCTCCAGGAGCTGCACCTTCTTGGGATACTTTTCCACCTTCTGAATGGGCCAGGGCAGCTTGAAGTAAAGCCCCGCATCAAGCTTGAGGCTGCCGGGATCCACCGGCCGGCCGGCCTCGTTCAGCAACAACTGGCCCGTCTCCGGATCGCGCGCCGGCTCCCTGGCCCGGTCGAAGGTGGTCAGCACCGCCACCTCGTCGTAGGCCACCTGGAACGTGAACATGTAGGCCAGAAGCACCAGCACCAGCGCGATGCCGATCAGCAAGGTAAGTTTGTTCTTCATGAGCATTGCCTCTGCGTCGTCGCGGGGATGACGATGAATCCGCCGCGGTGTTGCGTGCCTTCCGGGCAGCCGGCCCGGCCTCAGCGGCGCGGGTTTACTCCTGCCCCTGCGGGTTCAAGAACGATTGCAGGCTCGATTCCTGCTGCTGCAGGTCGATGCGGAGCGTCGCCGGCTGCTGCGACTGCGTCGTCAGGATGACCTTGCGCTGATCCTTGAGCCCTTCGACCAGCGCTTCAAAATACTGCCTGGCCTGGTAATACTGCGGCGCAGCACGGTAGGCCGGCAACTGCGCCAGGAAGCGATGGGCCCGGGCCTGCTCGCCCAGCGCCAGCTCCCACCGCTCAGCACGGGCCTCGTGGAGCAGCTTGGCCGCTTCGCCGCCGGCCTCGTCCAAAAGCCGCTCGATCGCCACCTCCTGCTGGGCGATTTGCTCCTCCATGGCCTGCACCGCCGCCTCAGCCTGCTCCGCCGCCCGCAGCGACTCCAGCTTGTTCTTGGACGACTCCAGCGTGCTGATCGCCTCGTCGATCCGCAGCGCCATCTCCCGCGAGCCGGCCACCTCCGCCAACAGCGAGCCCGCCTCCTTCTGCGCCTCGTGGATCGTCACCTCCCGCTCCTGAAGCGCCTCGATCTGCTCGTGGAACTTGGCGGCCACCTCCGAAGCCTGCGGCGGGTGCACGCCCACCAGCCCCACGAACACCACCTCCAGGCCCAACTGGTGCCGGTCCACATCCTCCTGAAGCTGCCGCTGAAGGATCTGCCCCGCCTCCAGGCGGTCCTGCGACAAAAGCTCATCAATGCTGCGCGTGATGAAATGCTGCATCACGCGACGCTGCGCCAGCGTCTGAAGCATCCGCTCGGGCATGCCCAGCGAGCCACTCCCCGCCCGCCCGGTTGAGCCCCGATGATCAGCGACGCGGGCGTACTGCTCCAGGTCGGCGATGCGGTACTTGACCACCACCTCCCCGCCCACCAGCCCGCCCATGGGCGAGTCCCGATCCTCCGGCGCGTTGGCGTCACGCGTCGCCGCCGTCAGCAGAAACTGCTCCTGCCCCTGCGCGTGCTCCGTCGTCCACAGAATAGCCACCCCCGGCTTGCGGCCCTCCGGCAGCGAGCCCACCGAAATCTGCTCCACCCGGTGCACGTCGTACTTGTCCGCCCGCCCGATCGGCCAGGGCCACTTCAAATAAAGCCCCGGCGTCACCACACGCTCCAGCCGGCCGAAGCGCGTGATCACCGCGTTCTGGTGCGGCGGCACAATCACCAGCGAGCTTAGCGCCAGCAGCACCACCGCCCCGGTGATCACCAGCGGCGTCACCGCCTTGGCCAGCAGCCGATAGAACCAGCTCCGCGAAACCTCAAACCCGAACTGGTAGTTCAGCGTCTCGCTGATGATCTTGCCCAGCGACTCCGGCCGCGTCAGCCACCCCAGGATGCGGCTGTCGAACGCAGCACGCGGCGCTTCGTCCGGCCGACGCGGGCGGTACGCATCCAACAAAAAGCGGACCAGGATCTCCCCGCCCAATAGCGCCGCGAAGCCCGGCACCGCCAGCGCCAACACCTCCAGCACCGCCCGGCTGCCGGTGAACCGCGCCAGGCCGAAGCCCACCATCAGCAGCCCCGCCACCGCGGCGTTGCCCATCAGGTACGCCGCCCCGCCCCGCAGCAATTGCCACTGACGCAGGCGCGTCATCCCCGCCACGTACCGTGCCACCAAAAACGCCGCGAAGGCGACCACCACGCACAGAATCGCCACCACGCTGGGGTTGGCCGTCGGGCCAAGCACCGCGGCCCGCAGCCCGCTGGATTGCGCCAGATCGTTGTTCAGGTACAAAAGCGTCAGGCCCACGCCCAGCAGGTACGCCGCCATCAGCAGGCTGACGACGGGCAGACCCCACTTGTACAGGTTCTCCAGCCGCTTGCGGGCCAGGTGCAACTGCTCGCCGGCCTCCTCGAACAGCGCCGCGGCGCGGGCGTCAGCGCGGGCCAGTTGCTCAGCCTCCAGCGCCTCAAGCCGCTCAAGCCGGTGCTGGTGGAAGACCACCCACAGGATGATCCACGCCGGCAGACCGCCAAAGCAATACCACGCCGCCGCATGCAGCGGGGCGGACTGGGCGTAAACCCCCAGCACCGCGATCGTGAGCGCAACAGCCAGTTGCACCGCCAGACCGATCAGGGCGGCGGATTCAGCACGCTTATAGGTGTGTTGGTCGTAGGTCATGGGCGATAGAAGGGTCTGAGGAATCCAAAACCTGGAACGCCACCGGCCCGCGACGCCCGCACCTGGACGCCCCCGCCGCGACGGGCCAAACTCTGATGCCGATCCCATCGTATGATGGACGGCCCCGAGCCCCGGCGGCTCAGGGGGGATCGCACCGCCTGCAACCTCTCGGTACGGACGACATGATCGAACAACTGCTCACCATCGCCCGCAATACGTTCACCGAATCCATACGCCAGCCGATCTTCCTGGTTCTGGTCCTGCTGGGCGGCGCTGCCCTTGTGCTCAACCCCGCCCTGACCGCCTACACCATGGAGGACGACAATAAGCTCCTGGTGGACCTGAGCTTGAGCACCATCCTCCTGGTCGGGCTGATGCTCGCGGCCTTCAGCGCCACCAGCGTCCTGGCCAGCGAGCTGGAAAACCGAACCGTCCTGACCGTCGTGAGCAAGCCCGTGGCCCGCCCCATCTTCGTCCTGGGCAAATACCTGGGCGTCCTGGCCGCCATCGCCCTGGCCTTCTACGTCCTGAGCCTGGTGTTCCTGCTGACCTGCCGCCACGGCGTGATGTCCACCGCCTCCCACCGCTTCGATGGACCCGTGCTCCTCTTCGGCACGCTGGCAGCGGTCATCGCCCTGGGCGTGGCGACGCTGGGCAACTACCTCTACCGCTGGGTGTTCAGCTCGACGATGATCGTCGGCCTGGCCCTGGCCGGCACCGTCGCCATCGCGCTGGTCCTGGTCATCAACAAGCAATGGGCCTTCCAGTCGCCCCTGACCGAGTTCACCGCCCACGACGGCCGGCTCGTCCAGATCATCCTCGGCCTGGGCATGGTCTTTCAGAGCGTGGCCATCCTCGCCGCCGTGGCCATCGCCGCCTCCACCCGCCTGGGGCAGATCATGACGCTGGTCATCAGCGCCGGCGTGTTCCTCATGGGCCTGATCACCAACTCCTTCAGCCAGCTTATCAACGACCGGCTCAAGATCCCCCAGGGCCTGGGCGCCGCCGCCAGCCTCCAGGCCATCGCCGGCATGGACCTGCCCCTGCACCTCAAGCTCACCTACAGCCTGGGCAAGGTCCTCTACCTGCTGTTCCCCAACCTCCAGTTCCTCTGGCCCGCCGACGCCC
>DASVCG010000505.1:0-2777 GCA_036381755.1 Phycisphaeraceae bacterium
TTGCGGGAGGAGGGACTCCCCGAAGCGGACCTCACGGCAACCACTGGCCGTCTGGGAGAGGGGCTTGAACATGCGCATCACCATGGTGGGAACCGGCTACGTGGGACTGGTCACAGGCACCTGCCTGGCCAGCACGGGCAACGAAGTGACGTGCCTGGACGTGGACCAGGAAAAGATTTCGATTCTAAACCAATGCATATCGCCTATTTATGAGCCGGGCCTGGAGGAGATGATCCGGCGGAACGTCAAGGCCGGCCGCCTGCACTTCACCACCGACAAGCAGACCGCCTACCAGCAGGCGGAGGTGATCTTCATCTGCGTGGGCACGCCCAGCGACGCCAACGGCCACGCCGACCTGCGCTACGTGCTGGCCGCGGCGCGGGACATCGGCCAGGCCATCGAGGCGGCCCCCGGGGCCACCGGCGGCGACCCGGACGACCGCCGAGCCAAGATCATCGTCGTCAAATCCACCGTCCCCGTGGGCACCAACGCCAAGGTCAAGGCCGCCATCGCCCAGTGCACCTCCAAGCCCTTCCGCATGGCCTCCAACCCCGAATTCCTTAAGGAAGGCGCCGCCATCAACGACTTCATGAAGCCCGACCGCGTGGTCATCGGCGTGGAGGACAAGGGCACCGGCGACCGCCTGCGCGACCTCTACGAGCCCTTCGTCCGCCAGGGCAACCCCATCTTCATCATGGACATCC
The DNA here is from genome assembly GCA_036381755.1 of Phycisphaeraceae bacterium. Taxonomy (GTDB): domain Bacteria; phylum Planctomycetota; class Phycisphaerae; order Phycisphaerales; family Phycisphaeraceae; genus DASVCG01. The sequence goes on from DASVCG010000505.1 coordinate 705, forward strand.
CCTCCGCGGAGATGGTCAAGTACGCCTCCAACGCCATGCTGGCCACCAAAATCAGCTTCATCAACGAGATCGCCAACCTTTGCGAGGCCTTCGGCGCCGATATCGACGAGGTCCGCCGGGGCATGTGCTCCGACACCCGCATCGGCAACAAGTTCCTCTACCCCGGGCTGGGCTACGGCGGCTCGTGCTTCCCCAAGGACGTGCTGGCCTGCATCGCCATGGGCGACACCAGCGGCACGCCCATCTCGCTGCTGGCCGCGGTGCATGAGGTGAACCAGCGTCAGCGGGAAGCGTTCCTGGCCAAGATCGACCGCCACTTCGCCGCCGCCACCGGCAACGGTCAGCCGCCCCTGGCCGGCAAGACCCTGGCCCTGTGGGGCATCGCCTTCAAGCCCGGCACCGACGACATCCGCGAAGCCCCTTCCATCACCCTCATCCAGCATTTGCTCCAGCGGCAGGCACGCATCGTCGCCCACGACCCGGTGGCGCACACCACCTGCCGCAAGGCCATCGGCGACCGTATCCGCTACGCCGACGACCCCTACACAGCACTCGACGGGGCCGACGCCCTGGTCATCTGCACCGACTGGGACGACTTCAAACACCCCGACTTCGACGAGATCCGCGCCCGATTGAAGCAGCCGGTGATCTTCGACGGCCGCAATCTCTACCGCCCCCAGATCATGCAGGAATTGGGCTTCATCTACTATTCCATCGGCCGACGCCCGATCACGCCCGAGCCGACCGGCACCGCTGAGTCCGCCTCGCCGCAGCCGGCCCGCACGCCTTAGCTCAGAAAGCCGGCCCGTCAGCGGGCTTGAGGCCATCTAATTTAACAGGCAAACTATACCGAAATGGTATAGAAGCGGCCATCGTGATCTATTATGATGAAGCCCGATCGATTCGACCTGTCCATCTGTTAAGTCGGTCTGTCAAGTCAGTGGAGTCAACCAGGAGAGGGGCGGTCATCCGGGGAGCATTCTGATACATGGTCATGATCCATCAAAATTTAAGCAACGGCCGCGAAAATGAGGAATCCCTTGTGGGGCAAGGGAGACGATCCAGATCCAGCTCAGCGAGGTAAACCAGGTTTCTGACCGCTGCCGAGGCGTTCACGCTCGTGTTGTGCGCATGGCACGTGTGAGCATCACAGGCCGGCTCGAAGGGGGAATGATGGGGTTCGCGTGCGCCCTGCTGCTGGCTGGATGGCTAGCAGGGTGGGGCCCCTGCGCGATCGGGGCGTCGGCACCCGCGGAGCAGGAATTAGTCGTATGGCTGACGTACCGCGATCGGGGCCTGGAAGCGGCCTTTCGGCTGTTTGAGCGCGAGCACCCGGGCGTTCGCATCGTGACGTCCCTGGGAGCAGGCCCGACGGGCATGGACCCGCAGAAGCTGATCACCGGCATCGCAGGCGGCAGCCCGCCTGATGTGCTGATCCAGGACCGCTTCATGGTGGGCGAGTGGGCTTCGCGCGGGGCGTTTCTCCCGCTGAACGAATGGATCGACCGCAGCCTCCGCCGCGAGCAACGGGCCATCGACGCGCAGCAGGCGCTAGAGCGGGGAAACGCTGACGCGGCCCGCTTGGCGCTGGAGGCGGTGATTGAATCGCTCCAGCCCGTCGGCCCGGGGCGGCTGCTTTCCTTGGCGCAGGACCTGCGGGACGATCTGTTGGCCGGCTCGCCGCCGACGGAGCTGACGGGCGCAGCTGCGACGCTGGTGAGCCTGTGCCAGGGCGTCCATCCCGACGCGTTCTATCGCGCCTGCTGGGAGGAAGCCTCCTGGGGCGAGGGCGTGGCGAGGCGGGTTTATGCCATCCCGCTCAGTACCGATGTGCGGGTGCTTTACTACAACGAAGACCTGCTCGAAAAAGCCGGCCTGGTGGACGCCTCGGGTCGGGCGCGTCCGCCCGCCAACTGGCAGGAGCTCAAGACCTACGCGGAGCGATTGACCGAGCGGGACGCGACGGGCCGAATCGCCCGCCTGGGCTTCGCTCCGAACTATGGCAACAGTTGGCTGTACCTCTACGGGTGGCTCAACGGCGGGCAGTTCATGAGCCAGGACGGGCGCGTCTGC
>DASVCG010000506.1:0-4511 GCA_036381755.1 Phycisphaeraceae bacterium
CTCGTGCTGCCCACCATCGAGGGCGACCCCAATAACCCTAACGACCCCGCGCACCTGCGCTACCTGGGCGCGCCGGTGCTGGTGCTCGACATCACCACGATGGACCCCGACACCCACGAGACGCTCACGCTCGACGGCGTCTTCGGCATGAATTACCTGGTGGCCTCGATCTTTTTCTCCGAGCCGTTCAACCTCGGCGACATCCGCGCCGGGGCGTTCGATTACCTGGTCTTTGACGAGCCCAGCGGCGTCCTGAGCCTCACTTTCGCCTCCTTCATCCCCGAGCCGGGCGCCCTGACGCTCCTGGGCGCTACGACCGTGCTGCTGCTTGGCCGGCGGACGAGAAAAACCACCCTTTGAGCGCAGCACGGCCCGGAGGCATTTAGACAAGCCAACCCTCCTCCCCTTCGCCCGCGAACCCTTTTCGCATGGCTGAGGCGGGTCCGGCAGCACGGGGCCGCTTCGTCGCTGGCGCTTCAATCCCGCTGATTTCACGCACGACTCACATCCGACGGGCCGGCTAGTCGATAGCTCCTGTGAAGCGGTGGGTTTGCGCGTCGCCCCTGCTGCGCGCCCCACCTCGCTCACGGGACCGTTCGGACAAGCCGCCCAGGCTGGCGCAACCCCTTTTGGTTTTGGCGGCACGGTTCCCCATCCCGCTGCCGATCGCGATGACCCATCGCGATTTCCGGAGGCTGTGCCATGCCGCGTTGCGCGCGACGGATTGGGTTGCTATTGGTGTTCCTCGTGCTGGCGGTCATGCTGCCGGCCTGCGCTCACCTGCCGCGCGACCCGCTGACCGCCTCAGCCCAGCCCGACGAGCTGGCCCGGCACGTCCGCTACCTGGCCAGCCCGCAGCTCCGCGGCCGTCAGCCGCGCACCGCCGGCTCCCGCAAAGCTCGGCAATACATCATCGACCGCTTCGCCGCCTACGGCCTGGAGCCGTGGAACCCGCAGGAAGGATTCGAGCAACCCTTCATCATCGGCGCCAATGTCGTGGGCGTCCTGCGCGGGTCCGACCCGCAATTGGCCAGCCAGTTCGTCCTGGTCAGCGCGCACTACGATCACCTGGGCTACCGCAAGGGCAAGATGCACCTGGGCGCTGCGGACAACGCCTCGGGCGTGGCGGTGATGCTCGAAGTGGCTGAGCGCCTGGCCCGATCGCCCCAGCGCCCGCGCCGGTCCGTGGTGTTCGCCGCCTTCGACGCGGAGGAGGCAGGCCTGCTAGGCTCGTTCGCCTTCACCGCCCGCGACGATTTCAACCCCGACGGCCTGGCGGGCCTGGTCAACCTGGACATGCTCGGCCGCGACTGCCTGGACGTGATGGACCACACGCTCCTGGCCTTCGGCACGGAAAACTACCCGCAACTGCGCCAGGACGTCCTCGCCGCGGCTGATGCTGCGCAACTCCGCGTGCTCCCCCTGGGCCGCGACCTGGTCGGCCCGCGCAGCGACCACGCGCCTTTCGAGCTTTACGACAAGCCCTGGGTCTTCCTCACCTGCGGCGAATACAACGACTACCACCGCGCCACCGATACCGCGGACCGGCTCGACTACGAGCAGATGCGCCGTGCTGTTTATCTGGTGGCGCAGACGGTGCGCTCGCTGGCCGACGCAGACGCTGTGGAACAGCCCACGCCCCCCGCCGCCGGCGACCGCCAGGAGCTTCAAGCGATCCGCCAGATCCTCCGCAGTGCCCTGGCCCAACCCAAGAAGGCGAACATCGACCGCCAATCTGTCGAGCGGCTCACCCAACTGGCCCAGCGTGTCGATGCGCTGCTCGAAGCGCCAAGCTACAGCGCCCTGGATCGCCTGGCGCTGGCCGCCGACGTGGCCCAGACGGCCTTGCCCATCCTGGTGGGCGGCTCCTGGGGCGAGAAGCGCGTCGAGGCCGCGATGATCCTGCGCGACATCTACCTGCGCGCGCCGAGCCTGCTGCTGGAAGGTCGGCGGGACCTGATGCGCCACCTGCTGGCGTACCAACCGGGCCTGTTCCGCGGTACGCCGCCTTTCACCTATGACGGGTTCGCTGTCAACGATCAGACCGTGCAGCTTCACGCCATGCCCGACGGTCGGCTACGCCTGAGCCTGATGGTCCCGCGCGTGCAGGCGCAGGTGCGCATCGGCTGGTTCGGCCAGCACGACCACGACATCCGGTTCAGCATTCCCATCGTCGGCGATTGCGTCGGCACGCGCGAGCAATTGATCGACTACTGCCTGCTGCGCTGGCGCAACGCGCCAAGCGGCCCCCCGCCGCGGGGCGCATGGCCCGCTGTCCTGCGCCGCCTCACCGGTGAGGATCACGGCGACACGTTCGACGACTGGCTCCACTGGCGGCTGGCCCAAACGCCTTACCAGGATGAGATGCAATGGACGCTGGCCCTGCTCGCTGGCGACAACCCCGACCTGATCAAAGAAGCGATCGACCTGGCCCTGTGGGAGTATCGCCAGGATGTCGCGAACGTCCTGCCGAAGCTGATTCAGAACGACCGCCTGCCGGCCACGCTGCGCGCCAGCGCCATCAAAGCCATCGAGCTTCGCGACGGCCCCGACGCCCTGCGCGCCCTGACGCAACTGCTGCCCGACCCGACGCGCGTCCTGGCCAGCCAGGATCACCGCGCGTTCGACCCCGGCTCCCCCTTCTATCACGACGGCATCACGCGTGCCGTGCGCAAGCGGCTGACTCAAAAAGACCGGAACGCTCCCACGCTGGGCGGCCTGGCGTTGGAAAAGCTCCGCGGCCTGACCGATCAGGATTTTGGCAGCGACGCCGTCGCCTGGCAGCAGTGGCTCACCCAGCACGCCGGCACGTTGGCCGAAGCGCGCAGCGACGCTTCTTCCTGACCTAACCCGCCGACAGGCAAGCTAAACACAAGCTTTTTACCGCACGATCAAGGCGTAGGGCATCAGCGTCAACACCGGCTCGCGCCGAAGCAGCATCAGCCCGCCAAGCACCTGGCTCGTGGCAGACCACCCCTGCGGTCCAAGCGCTTCGCTCGCCAGGGCATCCAACCCCTGCGCCTTGAATAGCGCCGCGGATGACACCGGCGACCGCACGCCGAAGATCGAGTTGATGAACTCACCCAAGCTCATTGGCGGGGGCAGGTGAAGGACGTCGTAACCGCCCTCTTCCAGCCCTAATCGCCTGGCCAGATCCGCCACCGCCTCGTCCAGCCCGCCCAGCTCATCCGCCAGGCCGTTGTCGACCGCTTGCCTGCCGGTGAAGATCCGCCCCTGCGCCACCGCATCCAGGTCGGTCAGGCGTCTGCCCCGCCCAGCGGCCACGCGGTCGAGGAACTGGTCGTAGACGCGCTGCATCCCCGCTTGCAAAGCCTCGCGCTGCCCAGGCGTGAAGGGCTCGACGCTGTTGAACATGTCCGCCATCGGCCCGCGGCTGCGCCGATGCACATGGACGCCGACCTTCTCGTACAGCGAGCCCAGGACGATCTTGCCGCCCACCACGCCGATGGAGCCCACCACCGACTGCGGCGCCGCGTAGATCCGGTCCGCCGCGGAGGCCACGTAATAGCCCCCGCTGGCAGCCAGGCCGTCGATGCTGGCGTAGACCGGCTTTTGCTCAGCCAGGTCGCGCACCGCCTGCCAGATCATCTCGCTGGCCAGCGCCGAGCCGCCGGGCGAATCGATCCGCAGGATCACACCCTTGATGTGATCATCCTCGCGCGCTTCGCCCAGCAGCTCCGCGATCGTTCGGCTGCCGATGGCCTCCCCGCCGAACAACCCGCCGCCCCACTCCGAATCACCGCTGATCACCGGGCCGCGTGCGTGGATCACCGCCAGCGTGTCACGCCTCGTCCGAATGACGTCGGGCTCCTGAAACAGAAGCCGCAAGAGCGCCAGCGGGCTGTCCACCTCCTGGCCCGACGCCTCAGCCTGCCCCATCGTGTCGTCCCAGACGAAACTTTCGCCGAACTCCACCTCCGTCACATCGACCAGGTCGCGGTCCGTCAGCCGGTCGACGACGTGGCGGCGCAGGTAGTCGGTGTCCGACATCGTCCAGGAATCGCGGATGATGTCTTCCACCTGCTGGGTCGTCAGGCCGCGCCCCTTGGCGATACGGTCGACCACCTGCGCGTACAGGTCGTCCAGGAGCGCGTTGATGTTGCTGTCCCAGGCCTCGCTGGGGCCGGTGCGCGTCAGGGCCTCGTCGGCGCCTTTGAACTGGCCCACCTGCATCAAATCCGCCTTGGCGCCGATCTTCTCCAGCAGGCCCGCCAGATAAACCTCCTCCATCGCCAAACCCCGAAGCTCCACCGATCCCTTATGCTGAAGCAGGATCAAATCCGCCTGGCTGGCCAGGAGATAGCTGGAAAGGTCGTAGGATTCCGCGAAGGTCAGGACGCGCTTGCCCGCCTGCCTTACCTGCGCAAAGGCCCGCGCCAGCGCATCGATCTGCGGCAGCGTCAGCTCCGGCTGATCCAGGTACACCACCACGCCCAGGTACGCTTGATCCTCCGCCACCGTTTTGAGCCGGCGAAGCATCAAGTCCAGCG
>DASVCG010000507.1:0-9436 GCA_036381755.1 Phycisphaeraceae bacterium
GGCCCATCGAAATCGGCTGAAAAGATCAACCACGAAGAAAACAAAGAGCAACAGACAGCAGAAAAACGCCGACAATCTATACTGATGTCCCGCAAGCGGCACGCCTGTGCCGAATGGTGTTTTTCGATGCCCTTCACCGATCCCGCTTCACCGCTGCCTGCTGCCTCGATCGCCGGCTGGATCGACATCCACAGCCATCTTTTGCCGGGCATCGATGACGGCTGCCAGGATCTGGAGGAGTCGCTGGCGTCGATCACGCAGCTCCAGCAGGCCGGGTTTGTGGGTTCGATCTGCACGCCGCACGTCTTCCCGCAGATGTTCCCCCAAAACACCGCGGAGCACATCCGCGGCTGGACGGCCCAGCTTGCCGGGCAGTTGCGCCAGCGGGGCATCGCTTATCCATTGTGGCCCGGAGGTGAGCTGCGGCTGTTCGACGGCGTGATCGACTGGCTCAAGGCGAACGAGGTGCCCACCCTGGCCGGATCGCGCTACGTGCTGACGGATTTCTGGGAGCCCGTGTGGCCCAAGTGGGTGGACAAGGCGCTGGACTGGCTCCTGTCGCAGGGCTATCAGCCGATCCTGGCGCACCCGGAGCGGTTAGCCATGGCCCAACTGCCCCAGCACCTGGAGGCCCTGACGCAGCGCGGCGTGCTCCTGCAAGGCAACGTCCGCTGTATGACCGGCGAGGACGGCTACCTGGCTGACCAATGGGTCCGACGCTTCCTGGCGGAAAAACGCTACGCCTTCCTGGCCCTGGACGCACACCGGCCCGACACGCTGGCGTCGCGGCTGGACGGCCTGGCGATGGTGACGCAGGAGTTCGGGCCCGACACAACCCGCAAGCTCCTCCACGACGCGCCGCGCCAAATCGTGTCGCCCGATGCTTGATTGGAAAAACTGCCTCCCGATCATGAACCGCCATCGAGCTGGTTCACATCGATGAAGCATTCCTCCGCGGGCGGGGCATGGTCGATCAAGCCGATCTGGACCAGTTGCTGACCCAGCTCTTCCCACCGCTGAGCGGTCATGGCGCCGATCCCCGCGGTTTGGGTGAACTCGTTCTCGATCAGCGGCTGCTGCACCTTCACCGACTGCGCCAGGGTTTGAGCGTCCATCGCGGGGTTGAGCTGGGCGATCAGCTCGTTGGCTGGGCCGGGGTCGTCCAGGTAGGCGCGCCAGCCTTCGCGGGCGGCTTCCACGAAGGCCTTGACCACGTCCGGGTGCTGCTGAACGAAATCCTCCCGCGCCGCCACCACCGCGGTGTAGGGGTTGTAGCCCGACTCCGCGATGAGGAACACCTGCGGCTTGGCGCCTTGGCGCTCCGCCGCGATGGGCTCCGCGGTCACGAAGCACTGCTGGGCCAGATTCGGGTTGTTCAGGAACAGCGCGATGCCGCCGGTGTAGGGCACCCGCTGAACCTGATCGAACCCATATTTCTGCTCGAGGAACCGCGTGTAAGGCAAGCCCGGCTCGACAGCCAGTTGGATCGTCTTGCCTTGCCTGCCGGCCTGCAGCAGATCCTCCAGGCTTTGGAAGCCTTGCTCCTGGTGGGCCATGATGCCTTGGGGGTTGGTTTGGAAGACCGCGAACAGGCCCACGATCTTCATGCCGCGCGCCCGGCCGAGGATGATCTCATCAGCGCTGACGATGCCCAGTTCCGCCTGGCCCGCAGCCACCATCTGGAGCGAAGGCGAGCCCGCCCCGCCGGGGAGGATCTCCACCTCCAGGCCGCGCGACGCGAACGCGCCGTTGAGCTTGGCCGCGTAGAAGCCGCCGAACTCCGGCTCGGGCACCCAGTTGAGCACCAGTTGCAGGCGTGTGAGGCTGCGCCCGTCCTGGGCCTGCGTCGCTTCATCCCGGCAGCCCGCCGCCGTGATCGCCATCAAGACCAGCACCGCCACGCCGAGCCGCCAGCCTGTCCTTGTCATGCGCATCCTCTCCTGGAAGTTATGCGTGAAGTGGCAAGTTCCGAATGGGCTTGATCATGGGATGACTTGCCCGCGGGGTCAACCGCCCTGCTCCGACGCGCTCCAGTGGCGCAGGGCCAGGTGCGCCGCGGCGTTGACGGCCCACAAGAGCGACAGCCCCACCGCGGAGGCCAGGGCGATGGCGGCGAAGACCACCTCGGTGCGGTTCTGCCGCATGGCCGCCTGCATCACCACGCCCAGCCCGCCGCTGGCGACGAAAAACTCCGCAACGATCGCCCCGATGACCGCCAGCCCGCCGGCGATCCGCAGCCCCGTGAACACCTGGGGCAGCGCCGCGGGCAGGTGCAGCTTCCACAGCGCGTCCCATCGGCTGGCCTGATACAAGCGGAACAAATCGCGCAGGGCCGGGTCGACCGACAGCAGGCCGTTGAGCGTGTTGGCCACCACGGGGAACACCGCCACGATGAACGAGGCGACCGCCACCGTCCGCAGCCCGTAGCCGAACCAGATCACCAGCAAGGGCGCGATGGCCACGATGGGGACGGTCTGAAAGAAGATGGCGTAAGGGTAAAAAGCGCGCTGCACCCAGCGCGAGCTGGAAAGCGCGACCGCCACAGCGACGCCGACCAGGCCGCTGGCAAAAAAGCCCATCAGCGTCGCCAGCACGGTGCGGCCCAGCGCCGGGCCCAGTTGATCCCATTGCGTCCACACCGCCTGCGTCACCGCCCAGGGCGTCGGCAAGAGCCACGCCGGCACGCCCCCCACACGCACCAGCGCCTCCACCGCGACCGCTGAGGCCACCAGCACCGTCGCCGGCGGCCACACCGCCTTGAGCGTCGCACCCTTCACGCCAAGCCCCCTCCCCGCTCCAGCGCTTCGCGCAAGTAGCGCATCTCCCGAACGAACGCCTCCTGCGTGCGCGTAGCGCTGTCGCGCGCCATCGGCAGATCGATCGCGCGGCCCTCCACGATCCTGGCCGGCCGACGACTCAAAACAACCGCCCGCTGCGCCAGAAAGACCGCCTCGCTGATCGAGTGCGTCACGAACAGCACCGTCATCCGCCGATCCAGCCACAGTTGGCGAAGCTGCTGGTCCAGCGCGTGGCGGGTGATCTCGTCCAGCGCCGCAAAAGGCTCATCCAACAAAAGCAGCAGCGGATCGGTCACCAGCGCCCGCGCCAGGGAGGCGCGCATCCGCATGCCGCCCGAAAGCTGCGCGGGGTATCGGCCAGCCGCGTCGCCCAGGCCCACCTGCTCGATGGCCGCCCGGGCCCGCTGACGTCGCTCGCTCTTGCCCACGCCGCGCAGCTCCAGCGGCAGCTCCACGTTCCGCAGCACGCTGCGCCAAGGCAGCAGGTGCGCATCCTGAAACACGAAGGCCACGCGGTGCCCGCGGTCGCCGATGAGCCCGCTGGCGCTGCGCCCGTCGATGAGCACCTGGCCCGCGTCGGGCCGGTCCAGCCCGGCGATCAGGCGCAGCAGCGTGCTCTTGCCGCAGCCCGACGGGCCCAAAAGGGCCAGGAAATCGCCCGCGTCCACCGCCAGGTCCAGGGGGGCCACCGCCTCCACGCCGCCGGCGAAAACCCGCTGCACGCCGCGCAGCGACAGCGCGACCCCCTGGGCCCGCGGCTGGGCTTGCTGGGCCGTCGGGGTCATCGCCTGCTCCGCCTCTGCTGCGCGATGGGTTCTGCTGCGTGGTGCATCGTGCTTGGGCTTTCCTGCGATCCGGGCCGGTGCGTTCGAGGCCCCATTATGGTCAAGCCGCGGCGAATCGGAAATGAGCGAACGGGGCCGGCGTCCGCTGCTCGTGCCCGCTGCGCCCGGTCGGGCGAGGTTTGACCCCATTCGCGGGCGCCGCTAGGCTCATCCAGCACCTGCTGCGCTCGTAGCTCAATTGGACAGAGCATCGGTCTTCGGAACCGAGGGTTGCAGGTTCGAGTCCTGCCGAGCGCGTTTGAAATAGCAATGATTTATGCGAAGTCGCCAGACGACTACCCCCGGACTACCCCCCGTTTAATGCTGCCCCGATGGGGTGAGGGTGACCGCTCGCCTGATCAGCACAAGCGACGCAGCCGCGGCGGGCGGCCTCTCTCAAAACTTTAAAGTTTATTTTGCAGCGCTGCTTTTGGTGTTGCCTCTACAATCCTGGGGACAGGAGAACCTGCCGCCGCAACGGCCCGCTGAGCAAGATCAGAGGTCCATGCGATGAGCCAGACGACAAACTCCCCCTCGGACCCGCCTCTTCCCCACGCATCGGCTGCCCACCCGCCAGCGTCTGCGCCCGCCGTGGCCTGGGAGCCTTTCCCGGAAATCGACCTGCGGCAGCTTCTGGCGCTGACCGACGACACGGGCATGTTTCAGCATGCGCTGCACGCGCTGCGCGACCCCACGCACGGCTACTGCACGGACGACAACGCCCGCGCGCTGATCGCCGCCTTGCTGCACGCCCAGCTCCGCGGCTATGACGAGCGCGTCGTGCCGCTTCAGCGGTACCTGGGTTTTGTCGCCTACGCGTTCAACCCGCAGAACGGGCGGTTCCGCAACTTCATGAGCTACGACCGCCGGTGGCTGGAGGAAGCCGGCTCGGAGGACAGCCACGGGCGGGCGATGTGGTCGCTGGGGCTGACGGTGCAGCTAGCGCCGACGCACACCATCCGCGAGCTGGGCTACGCGCTGTTCCGCCGGGGGTTGCCCGCCTGCCGCACTCAGCTTCGCCACCTCCGCCCCTGGGCCTTTACGCTGCTGGGCCTCAGCGCCTTTCTGGAAGCAGTGCCGGACGACCAGGAGGTTCGCCAGCTTTTTGATGAGCTGGCCCATCGGCTGTGGCGCGTCTACCAGAAGCACGCGACGCCGGACTGGCCCTGGTGGGAGGACCACCTGACCTGGGGCAACGCCCGGCTGCCCCAGGCGATGCTGATCGCGGGCCAGGTCCTCGGCCGTCAGGCGATGATCGACGCCGGCCTGCGCTCGTTGCAGTGGCTCCTGGATGTGCAGCGCGCGCCGCAGGGCCACCTGAGCATCGTCGGCAACCGCGGCTGGTTCGTCCGCGGGCGGGAAAAAGCCACCTTCGACCAGCAGCCGCTGGAGGCGTACACGATGGTCGACGCCTGCCTGACCGCGGCCCGCATCACCGGCGAAAGCGACTGGGCCCAGGAGGCGTGGCGCTGCTTCCGGTGGTTCCACGGCCACAACGACCTGGGCGTGCCGCTTTACCACGAAGAAACCGGCGGCTGCCAGGACGGCCTGGGGCCCGACGGGCCCAACCTCAACCAGGGCGCCGAGTCCTCCCTGGCCTACCTGCTCAGCGTGCTGCTGCTGCATCGCCACCGCGACCAGCGCGCCCACCGCATCCGCGTCGCTCCGCCCCAGACGCTGGGCTACGCCCTCATCGGCGCGGGGCGGTTCGCGCGCTTCTGCCTCGATCAATACCAAACGATCGAGCAGCTCAAACCCGTGGCGGTGTGGAACCGCACCACCTCCAGGGCGCAGGAACTGGCCCAGGAGCGCGGGCTCAAAGCCTACGACGACCTGGACCAGATGCTCCGCGACCCAGCGGTGCACCTGGTGCACATCGCCACGACGCCCGACCTGCACGCCCAGCACGCCCTGATGGCGCTGGAGCAGGGCAAGCACGTGCTGGTGGAAAAGCCGCTGGCCACCACACTCGTGGACGCGCAGCGCATGATCCAGGCCGCTGCCCAGCGCGACCGCCGACTCGCGGTCAACTTCATGATGCGCTATAGCCCGCTGACCCAACCCGTGATGGAGCTGATCCGCGCCAACCTGCTGGGCGCGCCCTTGCGGGGCAGCTACACAAACCGTGCCGGCGACGCGGGGCTGCCCCCGGACCACTGGTTCTGGGACGAGACCCGCAGCGGGGGCATCTTCGTCGAGCACGGCGTGCACGCCTTCGACCTGCTGCGCGGGTGGTTAGGTGAGGGCGCCGTCGTCAATGCCCTTCGGCTGCGCCGCCCGCAAACCGAGCTCGTCGACCAGGTGATCGGCGAGGTCCGCTACGGCAGCCAGACCACCGCCTCGTTCTACCACGGCTTCCTCCAGCCCAGCCTGCTCGACAAACAGGACCTGCGGCTGATCTTCGAGCGCGGCCAGTTGCGGCTGGAGGGCTGGATCCCCCACCGCCTGACGATCGACGCGCTGCTGGATGAACCCAAGATCGAGCAGCTTCAGCAGCTCCTGCCCGGTGCGCAGGTCCAGACGCTGCACCAGTTGGAGGACCAGGAGCGCCCCGTCCAGCGCCGCCACGTGCGCGAGGAGGCCGACCGGCTCATCCGCCTCACCTGGCGCGCCCCGGAGGAAGACCCCGCCAGGCTCTACGGCCAGGCGCTGCGGGCACTGATGGAAGACTTCCTGGAGGCGATCCGCCAGCCGCAGCACCCGATGCGGGTGACCGCCCAGGACGGCCGGGCGGCCCTGGAGCTGGCCCTGGAGGCCGACCGAATCGCCAAAGGAGTCACGCCATGAACGACGAGCTTGCCGGCGTCAAGCCCGTGGGCATCGGCCTGATCGGCGCAGGCCGGTTCGGACGCTTCGCCTGCCAGGCCTATCGCCAGCTCCCCCTGGTCAAGCTGGTGGCGGTGGCGGATATCCACCCGCACATCGCGCAGGAGGCCGCGGCCCAGCTCCAGGCCCAGGCGGAGCCCTCCATCGAATCGCTCCTGGCCCGCGAGGAGGTCGAGCTGGTCTACATCGCCGCCCCGCCTTTCCTTCATTACCCCCTGGCCGCTCAGGCGCTGCAAGCGGGCAAGCACGTGCTGGTGGAAAAGCCGCTGGCCACCACGCTCGACGACGCTGATGCGCTGATCCAACTGGCCGGTCAGCAGCAGCGGGTGCTGGCGGTCAACCTCATGATGCGCTACGACCCCTTGTGCCAGGCCGTCCGCCAGATCATCGAGCAGCGCCTCCTGGGCGAGCCGCTGCACGGCTTCTTCGAGAATTGCGCCAAAGACGAGCACCTGCCCCCGGACCACTGGTTCTGGGACCAGCGCTTAAGCGGGGGCATCTTCGTCGAGCACAGCGTGCACTTCTTCGACCTGCTGCGCTGGTGGCTGGGCACGGGTCGGGTCGTCGCCGCCCAGCAGATCCAGCGGCCGGGCACGTCGTTCGTCGATCAGGTCCAGTGCACCGTGCTCTACCAGGGCGCTGTGCTGGTCAACCTTTATCACGGCTTCACCCAGGCCCAGCGGATGGATCGGCAGGAGATGCGCATCCTCCTGGAGCGCGGCGAGCTGCGCCTGCTGGAATGGGTGCCCACCTCGCTGCACATCGACGCCCTGGCCGACGAAGACACGCTGGCGGCGATCCAGAAGCTATTGCCCCAGGCGCGCATCTCGACCGTCGCCTCCTACAGCGGGCAGGACCAGCAGGTTTACAGCCGGCACAAGTCCTACCGCGTCAGCGGGCGCTACCGCATCGAGGCCGACACGGGCATGGACAAGCCCCAGCTCTACGAGCACATCCTGCGCAGCCTGATGGCCGACCAGGCCGCTGCGGTCCGCAACCCTCGCCGTCAGCGGCAGGTGACCGAGGAGAACGGGTATCACTCGCTCTTCGACGCGGTGGCCGCCACGCGGCTGGCGCAGGACTTCGCCGCCGCTGCCCCCGTGTCAGCCGCCTGACCGGAAAAAGTCAAGAAAAACAGCAAGGCCGAAGCGTCGCGGCGTGCAGCGTGTGTCGCTACTCCGCCACGTCCTGCACATCTTCGCCGATGCCTTCGATGTCCCTTCCCACGCCTTCGGTGGTTTCGCACCCGATCGCCCAGGCCAGGATGGCGCCCCCCAACGCCGCGGTGATGAGCCACGACCACCAGGCCGACTCGCCCTGCTGCCGCTTGCGGTTCCGCATGGTATGGACTCCCGGGTCACGCGGGCCCTCGCAGCGAACCGCCCGCCCCCTCGGAGGCGTCGCGGTCAACCGCTCCCGCCGGCGACCTGCTGCGCAACGATAGGACCGCCCAGCAAGGCCCGGCAAGGCATCGAACCAAGCGAAAACAAGCCAAAACCACGCCCCTTGGGCCCGCCCAGCCCGCCTGGCCGGCACAATAAAACAACAGCCGAGGAAGACTTACCCAGAAAACAGGAGCCCGTCCACGGTAAAATCAGGGCTCATCTGGAAGGGACGACGTGCGAGAAACCCTATCTCTCTCATCGCTGCTGCTTTTGCTGTTGGTCGGCGCAGGCCAGCCCCTGGCGGCCCAGGAGGCAGAATCCGCGCCGGCAGCGGTCTTCCCCGAACGCTACCGCGGCGACGGCGTCAGCTTCCGCGACCCCGGCTTCAACGACGACCTGTTCCCCGTCAACATCAACAACTGGTGGGGCCTGATGAACCAGCTCGGCTCGCTGGTGGTCTACCCCCGCTACGACTGGGCGGACTATTCCTACTACGGCCGATGCCGCGTGGTGGTCGACGGCCTCACCGGCTACATCAGCGGCAACGGGCATTGGCTCATCGAGCCGATGTACGCCTACGCCGACCGCTACGCCGAGGGCGTCGCCGTCGTGGGCGACGGCAAGCGGTTCGGCTACATCGACCAGACGGGCAACTTCCTCGTGCCCATCCAGCTCGACGGGGCGCTGCGCTTCCGCGAGGGCTACGCGGCGATCCAGGTCGGCCCGCGCTGCGGGTACATCAACCGCGCCGGCCAGCAGGTGATCCACCTGCGCTTCGCGCGGGCCCGCTCCTTTCACGACGGCCTGGCCCTGGTCCAGTTGCCCGCGGAGCGGAACCAGCCCGGCAAGCTGGGCTACGTCAACAAAACCGGCGACTTCGCTTTCCTCGATGAAGGCCGCCGCTTCAGCGACCTGGGCGACTTCCGCGAAGGCTTCGCCCGCGCCAAGCAGGGCCAGCGGTGGGGGTTCATCGACAAAACCTTCCAATGGCGCATCGAGCCGCAGTACGACGACGCCCGCGATTTCGTGGGCGGGATGGCCGCGGTCAAGATCGGGGACAAGTGGGGCTACATCAACAAGACCGGCAAGATGGTCATCGAGCCGCAGTTCGACCAGGCCGACGATTTTGATGAAGTGCTGGCGATGGTCCAGGTGGGCGGCCTGTACGGCTACATCAACCGCGTGGGGCAGATGCGGATCGCGCCGCAGTTTGCGTGGGCGGAGCCGTTTTTCCGGGATTACGCCCGCGTGGCCCAGCCGCCGAACTTCGGCTACATCGGCGTGGCGGGCAACATCATCTGGGACCCGCGCGCCCCGCTGGAGCGGCTGGTTGATCTGCGCATCACCGAGCAGGCGCGCATCGCGGTGGACCGCCGCCAGCTTTACAACCGCCCGGTCAAGCTGCCCCCGCCCCGTCCCGCCATCCCCCCGCCCTACCCCCCCGAATACCTCTACGAGGAAGAGCTTCCCAGGCCGATGCCCTGAGCGCTGCCCTGAGAAAACCTGCTCGCAGCCGCTCCGCCGTGCTAAAAAACACGCCATAAAAAAGCCCGCAGCAGTGAGCCGCGGGCTTATTCAGGATTAACAGGATCAGCTCGATATC
>DASVCG010000508.1:0-2418 GCA_036381755.1 Phycisphaeraceae bacterium
GGGCGAGGAGCGCCCGACGCTGCCCTTGGGCGGCTACGGCCACCTGGTCGCTGGGCTCTATACGAAGTAGTAGGCTGATCAAAAAGAAAGGGGCTGTCCGCTGTCTTTGCCTCCTCACCCTACCTATTCCGGGGGGCTCCCCCGGTGGGGGGAGCAGGCTTTTGTTTTTTCTGACCTCTCCCCCGCTAGCGGGGGAGAGGGCTTTTTGTATGTAGCCCCGCCTTTTTGATGCAGCCCCAGCCGCGCCCCCGTTGGGGGCGGGCTATCGGATGCAGTTCTATCCGCGCGCCCACTGGGGGCGGGCTAGGTGGTTTGTCTTTTCCTACTATCTGCCCGCTGCCCCCTGCCCGCTGCCCTCTTTTCGTCGCCTCAACCCACCACCGGCAGGCTCAGGCGATGCTCCAATTCATCAGCGGGGCGGGCGATCAGGTCGTAGCCGTCATGATCGACGATTCGGCAGCAAACCAGTTCGCCCGGCACGAGCTTGCTGCGCGACTGAACATATGTCACCCCATCAATCTGCGGGGCCTGGGCCGCGATGCGACCCTGGTAGAGCCGCCCGCCCTTGCCCACGCCGCTGGTCGCGCGAGCGCTTGAGCGAGCAGCAGCGTCGATGAGCACGTCCGCCTCCGGCTGCTTCCGGGCCAGCTCCGCGTGCCGGGCAAACACCACCTCCTGCTGCGCAAGCATCAATTGGTCGTACCGCTGCTGCACCAGCTCATCGGGCACCGCCTGGCCGCTTTGGTGCATCGTGCCCGCGGGCGTGCCCGGCTCGGGCGAGTAAGGGAACACGCCCATCGCGTCAAAGCCGAACGACCGCACGAACTGCACCAGCTCCTCGTGCTCAGCATCCGTTTCGCCGGGGAAGCCGGTGATGAACGTCGTGCGGATGGCGATGCCGTCCAACCCCTGGCGATGGGGCATGTGCTGACGCAGCTTGGTCAAGAGCGTTTCGATCTGGTTTCGGCTGGTGTTGCGGCGCATCTGCGTGAGCACGCGGTCGCTAATGTGCTGGAGGGGCAGGTCGATGTACTTGACCACGTGGGGCAGGCGGGCGATGGCGTCGATCATCGCGTCGCTGAAGTGGGAGGGGTAGGCGTACATCAGCCGCAGCCACGCCCCGCCGAATTCTGACGCGGTTTGGTTCAGCGCTTCGAGCAGGCCGACCAGTCCCGGCTCATAGCCGATGTCGCAGCCGTAGCTGGTGGTGTCCTGGCCGATGAGGTTGATCTCGGTGGCGCCGTCGGCCAGCAGCTCGCGCAGCTCAGCGATGATTTTGTGCGGAGGCTTGGATCGCATCTTGCCGCGGATCGACGGGATGGTGCAGAACGCGCAGTTCTGGTTGCACCCTTCGCTGATGCGCAGATAGGCGTAGTGCCTGGGCGTGAGCCGAAGGCGGGCGGTGTCGTCCTCGAAGTAGCCCTGGGCGGCGTCGCCCCCGATGCCGCGCGCCTGGCGGGCCAGCGTCGCGCTGGCGGCGATGCTGGAATACACGGGCAGATCCGCGGCGACATCCTGCTGCGCCGGGCGCGAGCCGCGCACCGCCTCGACGATCCGGTCGCGGTCGAACACGCCGATGAGCGCATCGATGTCCGGGCACCACTGGAGCATCCTGGCCCGGTGCCGCTGAACCAGGCAGCCTGCCACCACGATCCGCTTGACCCGCCCCTGCCGCTTGAGCTTTGCCGCCCGCTGGATCTCCTCCAGCGACTCATCCTTGGACGCCTCCAAAAACCCGCAGGTGTTGACGACGATGGCGTCGGCCTGGTCCTGATCGCCGACGGGGATCAGGCCGTCCTGGGCTAGAAGGCCCAGCATCTTCTCGCTGTCCACCAGGTTCTTGGGGCAGCCCAGCGACACGAACGCCACGGTCTGGATCGGCGCAGCAGGCTTGCCTGGCCGGGCGCGGCCCGGCTTGTCGCCTGAAACAGCCTTGGTGGTGCGTTTGGGGGTGGGCATGGAGGCCTACGCCGGCTGGGGATCGGGATCGGGCCAAAGTCCCGTAGTTTAACCGGCCCGGGCCGGCTGCTCCAACGGCACAGTCTGCTGGGGTGATCAGCGGCTTGCTGCGCCCGGGCTCAAGGCTCCTGAAAAAGCTCGTGCTCATGATCCTGCTCATGCTCGTGATCGGGGCTTGCTGAGGCGGGCGGGTGGATGTGGTTCTCGTGGGCGTGGCTGTGGGCCTCCAGAGCCGCCACCGCCCAGGCCAGGCCCAGGCCCGCTAGCAACGCCGCGGAAAGCTGGAGCCGGTCGTGCGAATGGAATTGCAGCTCCGGCAGCAGGTCGCTCATGGCGATGCACAGGAACAGCCCCGCAGAGAACGCCAGGGCCGGCGCCAGCACCTCGTGCCCCCGGGCCATCAGCCACCCCGCGCCGAGGTAGAACAGGACCACGCCCAGCACGGTGGCCAGGGCGACG
>DASVCG010000509.1:0-10451 GCA_036381755.1 Phycisphaeraceae bacterium
CCCCTGCAAGGGTGCTGCGCCGCCCGGATCGACGGGCCGTCAGCACATTGGCCAGCGGATTATCCTATAAGAGTTTAACGCATGATGTAAAGGCACACGAGGATGGATCCAAGGCCAGGCCGGGCCAAGCTGCGGGGGTTACTGGTGGTGGACAAGCCCGCGGGGCCCACTTCCATGGATGTGGTGCGTCGGGTGCGCCGGGCAGCAGGGGGCGTCAAGACCGGGCACGCCGGCACGCTGGACCCGCTGGCGACGGGCGTGCTCATCTGCTGCCTGGGCGGGGCGACGCGGTCCGTCGATCGGCTGATGGACTTGCCCAAGGTTTACGAAGCCCAGGTGGATCTGTCCGCATTCACCAGCACGGACGACCGCGAGGGTCAGCGGGAGGAGGTGGCCGTGGCCCACCCGCCGACGCGTGAGCAGGTGGAAGCGGCGTGCGCATCGCTGGTGGGGGTGATCGAGCAAGCTCCGCCGGCGTTCTCCGCGGTGCACGTGAAGGGGCAGCGGGCGTACAAGCTGGCCCGGCGAGGCCAGGCGGTGGACCTGCCCACCCGGCCCGTGCGGATCGACGCGGTAGAGGTGTTGAGCTACGCCTGGCCGATGCTGTCGCTGCGGATCACCTGCGGCCGGGGCACGTACATCCGCAGCATCGCGCGGGACATCGGCAAACAACTAGGCACCGGCGGGCACCTGGCAGCGCTGCGGCGCACCGCGGTGGGGCCTTACACCCTTGAGCAAGCCCTGCCGCTGGACCAACTGGATCAGCCGATCACCCAGGACATGCTCCTGCCCGAGCCGCCACCCGCTAAAACCCCCGGCCAAGCCGCAGCCAAATAGCACGCAGCAACGATCCTCAACTCGGCTCGGGTTCGATCGGGCGATACGTCAGGCGCATCAACAGCAGGCCCAGCTCATAAAGCCCCCACAACGGCAGCGCCAGCACGAACATGCTCACCGGGTCAGCAGGCGTCAGCACCGAGCCCAGCACAAAGCAGCCAAAAACGCAGTATTTGCGGTATCGACTCACGTCCGCTGGCGCAAGCACCCCCGACCAGCTCAGGATGAGCATCACCACGGGCAACTGAAAGGCAATGATAATGCCCAGCGTCAGAAGCGTGACAAAGCCGATGTAGTCGCCCAGCTCGATCCACGGCTGCACCAGCGACGCACCCACCAGCGGCGCAAAAGCGTGCACACGCCCGCCGAAAAAGACCCGCAGCTCCCGCTCAGGCAGCTTGATCCACGCCTGCCCCTCAACAGCATCAGCGGGGTCTTCCCGAAGCACCGGCAGACGCGCCGCCGGTACGGAAACGCCCGCTTGACCCGACCCCGCAGCCTGATCGTCAGGCATTGCGGTAGAGGGCAGATTCTCCACCTGCCTGCCGCTGTAGCTGCCCACCACGTCCGCCAGCCAGCGGGAAAGGGAAAACCCTCCACCGGGATCAACCGCAGGCGGCGGATAGCTGGCGGCAAAGCCGATGAGAAACGCCAGGCATACCGGCAGCATGAAGTAGTACATGAACAGCACGCCCAGACCAGACATCAGCGCGCTGAAGGGAAGCACCGTCAAAACCACCCGCCGCTCGCTCTGATAAAGCCCAGCCTCAATGAACTTCCAAAGCTGGTAGATGACCCACGGCGAGGCCAGAATCAATCCGCCCACCAGGCTCACCTTCAGGTAAACCGAAAACCCCGTGGTTACGCCCAGGTTGTAGGTCTGTGGCGGCAGGCCCAGGTGACGCAGTTCACGCGCCAAAGGCTGGACCAGCCAGCCGACGATCTGCCGACCCATGTAAAGCGTGATAATGCTGGCGACGCCCACGCCCACCAGCGCCAGGATCAGCCGGGCGCGCAGCTCCTCCAGGTGCTCGCCCAGGCTCATACGCTTCTCCTCGTCCGGGGCCCGGGATGGGGGCAGGCTGTGAAGCTGGTCCAGCGTCATGGAAAAAGATTGTAGCCGCTTGACGCAGCCCGGGCTGCCTACACCAGCAGCATCGCGTCGCCGTAGGAATAGAACCGATAGCCCTCCTCGATCGCCAGGCGGTACCAGCGCTTGAGCCGGTCCAGCCTCACGCCCGGCAGCGAGGCCACCAGGGCCAGCAGCGTCGAGCGGGGCAGGTGGAAGTTGGTCAGCAACATATCGGTGAAGCGGAAGCGAAAGCCCGCATCAGGGTGGATGAACAACCGCGTCGCAGCGGTGTAGCCCTGTGGCCACGGCTCGACCGGCTCGGGCAGGCTCTCCAGGGCACGCACGGTGGTGGTGCCCACCGCCATGATGCGCCGCCCCTCAGCACGGATTTGCTGGATGGCCTCGATCACCGGTGCGGGCACATGGAACCACTCCTCGTGCATCACGTGCTGCGCCAGCTCCTGGGCGCGGATGGGGGCGAAGGTGCCCGGTCCCACGTGCAGCGTCAGCGCCGCACGCCCCACGCCCACGCGATCCAGCGCCTCAAGCAAAGCGGGCGTGAAATGCAGACCCGCGGTCGGCGCAGCCGCTGAGCCGGCGTCCCGCGCGTAAACCGTGTTGTATTGCTGCGCGTCTTCAGGCCCGATGGCCGGCTCATGCTGCGCCCGGCGAGCCTTCTGAATATAAGGCGGCAGCGGCGTGCGACCCAGCCGCGCCAGAACCGCCCCAGCCGGCTCCGAGCCTTCATAGCGGGCCCGCCATTGCCCGCCTTCCACACGCTCCATCAGCGTCAACCGCGTGCGCTCATCCAGCTCGATTATCTCACCAGGCGCAAGCACGCCGCGCGACTCCAGCAGCATCAGCCAATGCCCCGCCTCGTCCGTGCGAAGATACAGGCCCTTCACCCGCCCGCCGGTCCTGACGCGCTTGGCCTCCACAGCCGCGGGCAGCACCCGTGTCTGATTGACCACCATCAAATCGCCCGGCGTCAGCAGGCCCAAGCGCGGCAGGTCGCGCACGCGGTGATGCTCCACCCGGTCCTCCGCGCGATAAACCACCATCAGCCTCGCCGCGTCGCGCGGCTGGGCCGGGTGCGTGGCGATGCGGTCCGCGGGCAATTCGTAATCCAGCTCTTCCGCGCGCATGACCAGGGATCGTAACGCCCCGACGCCGCTGGGCAACCCGCCCCGTCGCGCCCCGTCAACATCCCGCGCAGCCGGTACAGCCGATCCAGCCGGCCACGATCCCAAATGTGCCTTTTTTGGCTGTTTTTCTGCGATTTTGAGCCTCAAGCACCTCGCCGGCGCGCCCGGCCGGGCGATTGCACCACCGCCTGGCATGCGGATCGAGCCGCACGCGAACCTGACCATCACCCTCCTGCACCGCCACCTGTTCGGGTCCGATCGGCTCGCAGGCTCGGTGCCCCGGCGGGAAGTGCCCATCGACGGCCTGATCCAAGCCGATCGCCTGCGATGCCCGCCCCCGTGCGTGCCGATCACCACCCCGCCCTCGCCGACCTGCCCCGAGGTCACGGTCATCCGCTGCGAGCCGCATCGCCCCGATGGTGCAGGGGGAATCATCACCTCCTCGCAGGAGCAAGCCGCTTCCACCCTCACGCCCGCGACGTACCTGGCCAGCGGCGATCCCGCTTGGCCCGCCTCAGCCACAGCAGGCAACCTGCTGGACGTGTGGGCGTAGCATCCGAACAACCGATTCAGATCAGACGGGCGTGAATCGCAAAGCCGATGCACCAGCGGTTCGGATATTCACCGCGTGGGAATCCGCGCCTGATGATGGTCAGCCGCGGGCGCAGCAGGGGGGTTCGGCTCTGCCAGGGAGGAGACAATCCGCTCGATCCATTCAGGCTGGATCATCGGGGCGTGTGCTGTGTCAGGAGGGCGGCCCTGGTTTGCCGCGGGCGGATCAGCCTGCCCGCGTGAGGCCGAAGCATTAAGGCTGGCCAGCGACTTGGCCCAGTTGCGCAGCATGCGCCGCGTCGCGGGGTCCACCTGCACGTCGCGGTCCAGGTGGGCCAGCTCGGCCATCAGCGCCTCCGTCGCGACAGGCGTGGAAGGGTCGCCCGCTGCCAGGCGGTCGCGCACGTCCTGAAATCGCGCGATCAGCCGGACGCCGCTCCGACGAGGCAGACGCTCGATCAGCGCCTCGCGATACCGAATCACCTTCGCGTTTTCGTCAGCGTCAGCCGGGGGCAGCGGCTGCGGCCGGGCCATCGTCTGCGCGATCTGCCGAATGCGGATCACGTTGGTCTGCGACGCCTGCATGTTCAGCACCACGTACCGCGGATCGTGCGCGGGCACAAAGGCCGACGCATCCAGCACCGCGCCGCTGCGCACCACGCCCAGCGTCGGGGCGCTCAGGCCCAGGCCATCCAGGCCCGGCCGGTTGCCGCCCGCTTGGGCCTGAAGCGGGCGGATCGGCGGCAGGGCGTGGATCAACGCCGCATGCTGCGCCATGCTCCAATGCTCCAGCTCCGGCTCAAAGCTCAAAAGCTGCCAGCGAAGATAAGCATCCAGCCCCGCATCGGCATGCAATCGGCGGGTCAGCGCCTGGTGCAGCTCAAGCGGATCAAGCCGCACACGGTGTACTTGGGCGAAATCAGGCTCGCGCTGGAGAGAAGAAACGTTCTCGCTGGTCAGCCGGGCCTGCTCCGGCTCCTGCTGGAGCTGATACAACACCCAAGCCAGCGAAACTTGACGCGGACCATCCGCCTGAACCGCTTCAGCAGGCCGCATCGGCTGCGCAGCCGATGCCAGCGCCATCGCCATCACCGCCGGGCATGCGACCCCGATCTGAAGCATCCGCCGTCTCATCG
This sequence comes from Phycisphaeraceae bacterium, assembly GCA_036381755.1. Lineage (GTDB taxonomy): Bacteria > Planctomycetota > Phycisphaerae > Phycisphaerales > Phycisphaeraceae > DASVCG01. Next base: position 4,743 of record DASVCG010000509.1, read on the forward strand.
CCATCGCCTCGAGAGCAGCTCGCGGAATCCAGCAGGGGGGCTTCGCCGACGCCGAGGCCGCCCGCTGGGACGGTCAGGCCCGCTGATACGTGCCGATCAGTTCCGCTTCATCCAGGATGTGGCCTTGCATGGCCCGCAGCAGGGCGTCCTTCTCGACGCCCGGCCCCAGCGTCAGCGGCTGATCCAGCGCATAAAGGTGAAAGTGGTAGCGATGCACCCCGTGCCCCTTGGGCGGCGCGGGGCCGCGGTAGCCCAAGCTATACCGCGCAAAATCGTTGAGGCCCTGAACCGCCCCGAGCGGATTGCGCAGCTCCTCGTCGCGCGGCACGCCTTGAGGCAGGCCCACCGCGTCAGGCGGAATCTTGTAGACCACCCAATGCACAAACGGCTTGGGACGCGGCGCGTCCGGGTCATCCACGATCAGCGCCAACTCCGCTGCGCCAGCCGGCACGCCGTCCCATCGCAATGGCGGCGAAAAATTGTTGCCGTCCTCCGTGTATTGCTTGGGAATCAGGCCGCCATCCTCGAACGCCGGGCTCCTCAGCTCCATCGGGCCGCCTCCCTTCGGCTTGGCCGCTGCTGGATCGACGATGATGCCGACGCTTCACATGATTCTAGACCCACCGCCTCGATCGAGGAAAGGTTTTTAGTTTAGACGCGCACGCCCACGGGATCGGGCCTTTCCGCACCCTCCCATCAGGCCGCAGCGCTTGATCGCGACGCCAGCGATAACGCTGACAATAAATGGAAAGCACCAAACGGCAAGCACCCGCCGGCGTGCCTATCCAACGCGCTCCCGGCTGTGCGTTTGAACCTCGCGCTGGGCCTGCTCGATAAAAACAGCCAGCGGCATCGCGCCCAGGTCGCCCCGCGCGCGATCGCGCACGCTCACCGCCCCCGCGGCCTCGTCCTTGCCGCCCACCACCAGCATGTAAGGCGTCTTCTGGTCCTGCGCCACCTTGATCTTGGCGTTGAGCCGCTCGTTGGAATCATCCACCGTCGCACGGAGCCCCGCGCCGCGCAGCGCCGCGTGCACCTGGCGGGCGTAGGGCACAAACTTGTCCGACACCGGCAGCACCCGCGCCTGCTCAGGCGCCAGCCACAGCGGGAACGCGCCCGCGTAGTGCTCGATAAGGATCGCCATGAACCGCTCCATCGAGCCGAACGGCGCGCGGTGGATCATCACCGGCTGATGCTCGCGGTTGTCCGCCCCCACGTAGGTGAGGCCGAACCGCTTGGGCAGGTTGTAGTCCAACTGCACCGTGCCCAGTTGCCACGACCTGCCGATGACGTCCTTGACGATGAAATCCACCTTCGGCCCGTAGAACGCCGCTTCGCCCACCGCCTCCTCGAACGCCACGCCCATCTGGCGCAGCAGCTCGCGCAGGTCGTGCTCGGCGCGGTCCCACAGCGCCGGGTCGCCCACGTACTTGTCGCTGGCCGGGTCGCGCAGCGACAGGCGGATCGTCACGTCCTGGAAGCCGAACGTCTCAAAGACGAACTGCACCAGCTCGATCGTGGCGCGGAACTCCTCGCGCACCTGGTCCTGCGTGCAGAAGATGTGGGCGTCGTCCTGCGTGAAGCCGCGGACGCGCGTCATCCCCGTCAGCTCGCCCGACTGCTCAAAGCGGTACACCGTGCCGAACTCCGCCAGGCGGATGGGCAGGTCGCGGTAAGAGTGCTTCTCGCTGGCGTAGATCTTGATGTGATGCGGGCAGTTCATCGGCTTGAGGAGGTACTCCTCGTCCGAGTCGCGCATCTTGATCGGCGGAAACTGCGAGTCGGCGTAATAAGGATAGTGGCCGGAGGTCTTGTAAAGATCGGTCTTGCCGATGTGCGGCGTGTAGACCACGTCATACCCGCGCTTGAGCAGCTCCCGCAGCAGAAAATCCTGGAGAATCGTGCGCACCAAAGCGCCCTTGGGCTTCCAGAGAATCAAGCCCGGCCCCACTTGCTCATCAATGGTGAACAGCCCCAGCTTCTGCCCGATGACGCGGTGATCGCGCTGGCGGGCCTCCTCAAGCTGCTGGAGGTACGCCTCCAGGTCAGCCTCGGAGAAGAACGCCGTGCCGTAGACGCGCTGGAACTTGTCCGAATGGATGTCGCCATGCCAGTGCGACTGGGCCACGTTCATGATCTTGAACGCGCCGATGTGCCCCGTGCTGGGCAGGTGCGGCCCCATGCACAGGTCTTCCCAATGTTGAGGCTGCGGAGTGCCGTCGAGCGGGCCGGTGACATACCAGGACAGTCGCTTAGCGCCCCCCTCGATCGCCCGCTGGGCGTTGTCGAGCTTGTACTTGTTGCCCTCAGCCCGCAGCTTTTTGAAGCCTTCTTCTGGTTCAAGCTCGTAACGCGTGAACGGCCGATCCTCCGCCACGATCTTGCGCATCTCCGCCTCGATGCGCGGAAAGTCATCAGCACTGATCGGCTTATCCAGGGCAATGTCGTAGTAAAAGCCGTTCTCCACCGGCGGGCCGTAGGCCAGCTTCGCCTCAGGCCAGATCCGCTGGATCGCCTCCGCCATCACGTGCGCCGTCGAGTGGCGCAGCAGGTAGAGCGCATCAGGATCGACCGGCCCACGGCTGCGGCCCTGCGAGTCGGTCTTCGGCCTGGTGATGATGCGAACCTCAGCATCCTCGGTGATGGGCCGGTCCAGGTCGACCAATTGGCCGTTGACCTTCGCGCCGATCGCCGCTTTGGCCAGCCCCGCGCCGATCTCCTGCGCGATCCGGCGCGCGGTGACCGGTTCGCTGTACTCTCGGGTGCTGCCGTCGGGCAGGGTGATCTTCATGGCGTCCTCTCCCGTCGCGGGATGATCAGTGTAACGTGCCCGCCCGCTCGCAGCGTCCTCCGCCGGCACGGACGACGCGGTCCTGACGACCAAAACAAAACGGCCGCCCGGCTTAAGGGGCGGCCAGCGCCAGCGTCGTGGGATATCCAAGCCCTCGCCGGACGGTCACCGCCCCTGGCCGGTCGTGCCGGCCGTCGCGGTCTGGGTGATCGTCGTGGGCGGGTCGAGCTTCATCGGAAATCCGGGTCGCAGAATCGCATGAAAATGCTACCATGTCCGCCCGTTGAATCAAGGCGCAGCCGGTCACGCCGCCTTGGCCCAGCCGCTGCGGGGAAGGGGGGGCGGTTTTGACCCGTCGACCATTCCCAAAGAGATCCCAAGGAGACAGCCGGATGGCCGCTGACTGGTTCGATCGGCTCAGGACGACCCTGGACAGCCTCGGGCACCGAACGTGGGCCTGGCCCGCGGGCCACGGCCGACTGCTGGTGAGCGAATACGGCGCGCGCCTCCTGGCGTGCGAGCTGCCCCCAGCAGCGGACAACATTTTCTGGCACAACACCGCCCTCGAATCCGCGGACACCGCCCCGCAGGTCCTGGCCGCAGCGGGCGGCTCCATCGGCGGCGACCGGCTCTGGATCGCGCCCGAAATCAGCTTCATGTGGCCCGACCTGCAACTCGCCCGTCAGGATTCGATATCCACCTACAACCTGCCCGCAGCGATGGACCCCGCTGCCTGGAAGCTCCGCCAGGAGGGCCCCGCCCATGCCCTCTTCGCCACGACCATGCGCCTGCAGGACCACCGCTTCAAGCGCTCGCTGGCGATCGAAGCGACCCGGCAATTCAGCATCATCGACCGCCCCGCGGGCATCCCCGACGACCTGCCCTGCCTCAGCTTCGCCATAGCGAACCAGATCACACTGACCCAGGCCGATCCGGGCGCTGTCGCTGGCGGTTGGGACCTGCTTCAAGTCCCGCCCACCGGAACGCTCATCTGCCCCACGGTGACGCCCGTCCCAAGCCCGCGAAGCTACTTCAACCCCTTCGGCCCCAGGCATGTCCAAAGCAGCCCGCACGCGGTGCGGTTCCTCATCGACGGCCGCAGGCGGATCAAGATGGGCCTGCTGGCTGAGCAAACCACCGGGCGAATGGCCTACTACCGCGCTCTTGCGCAGGGCCAATCGTCCCTGATCGTCCGCATCTTCGCCCCCCAGCCCGGCGAGCCTTACGCCGACCTGCCCCTTGACACCACCGAGCTGCTTGGCGGCGACACGCTCCAGGCCTACAACGACGACGGCAGCTTCGGCGGCTTCGGTGAAATGGAATATCACGACCCGGCGCTGATTGCCGGCAAAGGCCCCCAGCAGCGCCGCGGCGCTTGCGTCACCCACATCCTGGCCGGCCCCGATGAAGCCGTCCGCCTCGCCGGCCACACCCTCCTGGGCGTGCCCATCGAACCAATCGCTTAACCCACATGATTGGTAAACATGGGTGATTGGTGATTTTCTGCTCCCTACCCCCTGCCCTCTACCCCCTGTCAGGGGCTAGGCAACACAATGACCTCTCCCGGCTCGAACGTCCGCTGGCCGGTGACGCAGTCGCGCACCACCTCGGCCACCGCAGCGGGGCTTAGCGTCCTGCTGGGCGGGATCATCTCTGGCGGGAAGTTGCGGCGGAGCATCGGCGTCTCAACCGATCCCGGCGCGATCGTCACCGCGCGAATCCCCCAGGGCTCGCCTTCCCGCGCAGCACACCGCGTGAACAGATTCACGCCCACCTTGGCCGCGGCGTAGATGGCAAAGCCCTCGAACGGATCGATGCTGGACATGGAGGAGATGTTCACCAGTACGCCGCGACGCTGCTGCTGGAAGATCGGCCAGGCCGCCGCAGCCAACAGCACCGCTGCGGAGAGGTTGATGTCGATGCACCGCCGCCAGACCTCCGGCGTCACCTGATCAATGCTCAGCCGGGGCGCATCGCCCGCGGCGTGGACCACCGCGTCCAACCGGCCCCACTGCTCATGCGCCTGCTGAACCACCCGTCCCGCCGCTTCCGGCTCGCCCAGGTCCGCAGGCAGCACCAGGGCGCGGCCCGCCTTGCCGGACCGCTCCTCGATCAATCGCGCGGTCTGGGCAAGCTGCTCCTCCCCGCGGGCCACCAGCGCCACAGCATGCCCCGCCTCTGCCAGCAAAATGGTTGTTTCCCGTCCGATGCCGCTGCTGGCGCCGGTCACCAGCGTCACAGGATTTTCCATCACGCTGCCCCTTTGCTCATCCTTATTCATCCATGCAAAGGATAGTGAAAAAGCGCAGCAGGGGGGTCACGATCCGCCCGCATCAGCCCGCCGCGGCCTGGCCGGGGGTGGGAGATCAGCGACGCTACCCCTATACTCAGGCGACCTATGGCTGGCTCGATGCGACTTTTCCGTGTTTTGGGCATCACGGTCTACGTCCACTGGACGTGGTTCCTGGTGGCAGCGGTGCAGTGGCAGATCGGCCGATTCGGCGCCGCCTGGCACGTGGCGACGTACCTGACGCTGTTCGGGATCGTGCTGCTGCATGAGTTCGGCCACGCGCTGGCCTGCCGATCGGTCGGCGGCTGGGCGGACCGGATCGTGCTTTGGCCGCTGGGCGGGATCGCGTTCGTGCAGCCGCCGCCCCGGCCCGGGCCGGTGCTCTGGTCGATCGCCGCCGGCCCACTGGTCAACGTCCTGCTCGTGCCGGTGACGGGGCTGGTGTTCATCCTCAGCGGCGGGCTCCACACGCCGCCGGAAGCCTGGACCCACTGGCAGTGGTACGTCGGCGCGGTGATGCTGATGAACTTTTCGCTGCTGGCGTTCAACCTGCTGCCGATCTACCCCCTCGACGGCGGGCAGATGTTCCAGGCGGTGCTGTGGTTCTTCATGGGCCGGGCGCGGAGCC